>JAYTVY010000509.1:0-11780 GCA_043743755.1 Bryobacterales bacterium
GCCAAACCCCTCAAAACCGGCTCCCCCGCATCCGCATCCACCATCCAAATCTTCCGCCCCTTAAAATACCTCGCAAGCTCCCCATTCTTCCCCCCGCCCATGTCTTGCGCCCAAACAACCTTCGCCCCGTCAATATCAGCGGCATTGTAAACCCACTCGACATCCGCCAAATGATCCTCCCGATAATGCACAATCACCACGTGGCCCCCCGCTTGCCGTTCCAGAGCGCGAAGAACTCGATCCCGCGCAAGCGGCGGATTCGTCACCGTCCAGCACGACATTCGGAATCCATTTGAAATCGTAATCCCCAGCGGCCCAGCGGCCATGCGCGCCCCAAGCAAAACGACACATATCACCGGTGTGGCCCGCACTAGAAAGCGCCCAGCCGGCTTTCTCCACGCGCGCAGTCGCCTGTAGCACTGCACCAGGCACGCCACAATCGGCGCAGTGAGCGGCGCCGAATAGTGAGGCCATGACCAGGGTGTGACCGACGTCGCGATAAACGTCATCGCAATCACCAGCACCAGAAAACGCATGCGCTTGCCGCCTGCTACCCCCGGCAACACGAACAGAGCTGGCGTGAGAGCAATACCAACGAAAAAAAACCATAATCCGAAACCCTTGCCCGCCACCTTGCGGACGAATCCCGCCGGTGTCTGGAACGTTGCCACAAACTTCGCGGTCCGTTCCTGAATCACCGCGATGTTCCGATTGCGATACTGAATTCCCGTGCGTGCGGATTGCCAGAGAAACACCGGAGCAGTCGCATAAGTCTCCTCGTAAAGCTGGTAAGGCATTTTCCATGGATCGCCGGTCACCCTCGAGTTGAACCACAGCATGAATACGAATCCCAGTGCCACCACAACCATCGCCGGCGCCAAAGCAACCACGGCGTTCCACGGAGCCGTTTTCCATTGCGCGGGCATCCGAACCAGCATCGCGACGGTCACCGAAACGCCCATCATCAGCCCTTCAAATGGCCGGCTATTCATCAACATGACGAACCCGATCCCAAGCAGGATGGCGTCCAGTAAGCGGCGCCGGCGCCAAAGTCTTGGAAGCGCGCCTAAAACCAGCGCCCCACCCAGCGCCGCTACGGCGCCGCCAAAGAATGAATTCATCCAGTAGCCGGCCACGCCAAATCGCAATGCGGTGAGGACGCCGCCGAAGAATGCCCACCCGGGCGGCAGCCACGCCAAGAGCATCCAATAAATAGCTGCGCACATCAGGCTGACGCTCAGAACCACGCCGGCCCAGGGAACACCGGTGAGTCTCTGGCCGAGCGCCAGGAACGCCGCCTGCGCGGGAGGATATTTGGACCCATATGTCGGCCTGTGAAAGATGCCGAACGCTTCGAAGTGCTCCCAAAGCGGGTGTGTTGCGTTCGCAATTCGTCCCCCGGCAAAGGTGTCGGCCGTAACCGAATAGCAGAATTCGTCCGTGATGGAGGGCTCGGGTGGCGGAAGTGCCGGCAGCATCGCGAGGCGCAAGGCGACAGGCAGAGCCGCAACCGTGAACAGGCACTCCTTGCGATGCCGCGCCATTCCTGTGAGGACCGCCTCAATTCGGAAGAACCAGCGCGCGCCCAATTGTGGAACCAGCATCGCCAGCACGATAGCGGCGAGTACACATCCGGCTTCTAGAACCAGCATCCGTCTGCTAGACGCGTCCCCCTAACAACTCCAAATACCGCGCTACCGCCTCGATCCCCCGGAAAAAATTCCCAAGATTCAGCTTCTCGTTCGGCGCGTGCAGATTATCGTCCGGCAGTCCAAATCCCATCATCACGCTAGGAATCCCGAGTGCGCGGTCGAACGCCGCCACAATCGGGATCGACCCGCCGGACCGGATGTACACCGTATCGCGCCCGAAGATCTGCTTCATAGCCTCGGCCGCATCCCGCACAAAAGGATTCTCCGGGTCCACCACAGAGGGCGGCGCCGAATGGATCGCTTTGAACTCAGCCGTAACTCCCTTCGGACACGCCGCGGCCACGGCTTTCCGAATCTGCTCCGCGGCTTCGTCCGGCCGCTGATCCGGGACCAGCCGCGTACTGATCTTCGCCACCGCCCGGGCCGGAATCACGGTCTTCGCGCCTTCACCCGTGAACCCGCCGCGAATCCCATGCACCTCCACCGTGGGACGCGCCCACAGCCGTTCGAACAACGGCACTCCCGGTTCCCCCACCAGTTCCTTCACGCCCATTTCCTTCTCGCGATAGTCTTGTTCGTTGAACGGCAGGCGTTCCCAGGCCGCGCGTTCGGCCGTTGTGGGCGGCTTCACGCGATCGTAAAAACCAGGGATCAGGATCCGTCCGTCGCGGCCCTTCAGCGCGCAGATGATCTCAGCCACGGCCTGCAAGGGATTGGGCGCCGCGCCGCCGTACACGCCTGAATGCATATCCTGGCGCGCGGCCTGCACCCACAACTCGCCGTATACAATGCCGCGCAGTCCCACACAAATGGTCGGCAGGTCCGGAGCGAACATCTCGGTGTCGCAAATGATCGCCGCATCCGATTTCAACCGCGCCGGACGGCTGTCCACATAGCTTTCGATATGTTCGCCGCCGACTTCTTCTTCGCCCTCCACCAGGAACTTAACGTTCACCGGCAGCTTGCCGTGCTGTTTCAGCAAGCCTTCCACGGCCTTGATCAGGATATAGGTCTGTCCCTTGTCGTCCGCCGACCCGCGCGCATAGATGTTTCCGTCGCGAATGTCCGGCTCGAACGGCGGCGTCTTCCATTCCTCCAGCGGATCGGGCGGCTGCACATCATAATGCCCATATAGCAGCAGCGTCGGCTTGCCGGGAGCACCGGTCCACTCACCATAGACCAGCGGATTGCCTTCCCCCTCGATCAACTCGGCGTGTTCCAGGCCCGCTCGCTCCAGTTCCCCGCGCACGAACTCAGCCGCCCGCCGAATATCCGGCTTGTTCTCCGACAGCGTGCTGATACTCGGTATGCGCAGGAAGGTCTTCAGCCCCTCCAGATACTCACCGTGTCGCTGCTCAAAATAATTCATTACTCCATTGTAGGGCGGCCCTCCTGGGCTGCCCCTTCTCACCTGACCGCGAAGGTCCCAAAAATCAACCCCAGCGGGCGCGCATCGCTGGCCGGCTGAAACGTCCTGCTGGTCTCGATCTTCAAATCCACTCGGGTTCTTCCAACCAAATCCTCCGGCAGCGGAAACGTCAGCTCAAACTTCTTGTCTGCTTGTCTCAAGATCGCGCTCCCCAGCACGCGTGCTCCCGTCTTTACGGTCAGAGTAACCGGACCCTTGGCCACCGCCGCCGCCGGACAGTATCCCGACACAACCAGCGACTCATTGGCCCACTGCGGTCCCGCCATCCACACCTCGCCCGACCCCGACATCCAGCGATAGTCTTTCTCGATGGGATACCATCCGCTGCCAAACCTGGCGGCGTACAGCACGTCGCCTGCATCCGCGAATGACGCATGCTCCGCGGCGTAACGGGGCAATATATCGGCTTTGTACATCGCCGTGACGTCGTGAAGTTGCCTGCCGTCCAGCCTGTACACCACCGCACGATCCCGCGCCAGCTCGGAAGCCACCGGATCCAGAGAGGACAAGAACCGGTCGCGGCTGCCCCACTCGGGATGATCCTCGATGGCTTTCTCTTCGCCGGGCGCCAGATACACGCGCGACAGGCCGAGCAGCCGGAACGGATCGTCATAGAATCCCGACCAGAACAGGTCATTGCTAACGCCCGCCATCAAAACGCTCTTTCCGGTCCAGCGCGCGTGATCGGCCTCCAGGCCTTTCACCAGGTATTTCATCCCACGCACGCGGGTGTAATAGTAGTTCTCCTGCGCGTGCACATCGGAGATGCAGGCGATTAGATAAGCGGTTACCAGTGCGCTGGCGGCGATGCGCATCCACAACCTCGAAGCGCGAGATACGGCCCACGCTCCCAGAATGGCGAGGCCGATCATCGGTACCGTGAGGTAATACTCGGTGAAATGGTTCGTCAAGGGCGCGAGTGGCGCCAGCGCGATACCGAACCAGCCCAGCGCGAACACTCCCAGCCATTCATGCCGCCGGAGCGTGTGCGCCAGAAACACCGCCAGCGCGGCCGTCACCGCGAAAGTGATGGCATACCCGAGCCAGAGTGGACGCCAGTCCACGAGATCGTCGCGCGACGCGCCCAGCGCCATACGCCAGTAGTTCCAGACGTTGGTGAGCAGAGCTGCGCCGAAATGCATCTTGTAAGCCGGACTCGTGCTCGGCGGAACTACGAAGAAATGGAGCCACGTGAAGGCGGCTGCGGGCAGGAACAGCCACAGTGTCCGGCGGAAATATCGGCGCGCGCAGCAGACGGTGTACAGCGCGGCGAGCGCCGGGTACACCACGTTCAGCTCCATCGCGCCAAATCCCAGCAGATAGGCGATCCATTGTGCCACCCAGTAGCGCCGCAGGCCGGTATCGATATATCGCAGCAGAAAGAAAAAGGCCAACAGCAGGAAGAAAACACACGCCAGCTCGTTATAGGCCGAGCTCCAGATCGTCGCCACCGCCAGCGCGGGATTCGCTACCCACAGAACCGGCGCCAGCAGACCAGCCGCCGCCGAACCTGTAAGCCTGCGCGTGATCCAGGCCAGCAGCGACAAATTCGCCGCCTGAGTGAGGAACATCCACGCCCGGAAAGGCCAGGCCTCCAGACCGAAGAGCGAAGCGAACGTCAAAAAATACAGACGCTCACTGAGCGTTCGGATGGTCCCTTGCGCTTGCGGCTTGAAAAGGATTTCCCAGATATCGCCGGGCTTTTCCAGGTGCAGCGGCAATCCCAGCCATGCAAAATCGTCGTTGAAGAACCAGATCTTCACCGCCAGGCGGTGGATCAGCAGGCAGAAGAGAATGGGAACCGCATAATATGCCAGGCGCCGGAGCCGCGAGCCTGGCATTACTTCGCTTCAAATCCGGCCGAGCTGACAATGACGCCGAGTTCGCGGCTGTCCGCCGCCGACGGAGGCAGCGCTTTGTCCAGCGAGAAATCCACCTTGACGGTTTCACTCTTCAGCCAGTCCCCCGCAACATCGCGCGTGTAGGTTTGCTCCCCGGCCGTCTTGTACTCTTGCGGCGCCAGGGCGTGCCCGGCGATGGAAGCCGTCAGTGTTTGCGAGTGCAGCTGTTTAAGAACGGCTTCGGAAACAGCGAAGTGCAGCACCAGCGTCGCGCCTTTTTGCGCGGCGGTGCGCGGCGGCCGCAGCATGACGGAAAATTTGCCCGCGCTCCAGCGCCAGGACTTGTCCTCGATAGCGTACAAACCGTCCAGGATCTGACCCGACGAGCGGGCGTCGCCCATCGTCACCAGGCTGCCCAGCATGCTTTGCGGCTCGGCCTCCGGCGGCGGCTCGAACGTGGCGCGCTTCCTGCGCCGGCAACCCGGCGTCGCCGTCAGCGCCACGATCAGTATCAGCGCCGGAACCAGCCGGAACATCGAAGGCCCTGTCAATCTCCGCATTTTTCGACCTCGACCAGACAACTATAGAAGGTAGCCCCGCCACCGAGATCGGTGAGCCGCTCGGACGTAAGAGCGTTCACGTTGTGCCTGTCCGCTGCCAGGCGGTTCCAGCGAACCGCCGGCGCGCGCGTCACCCCTTCGCGCACCAGCCCGTCCACTTGCGCATCCAGAACGCAGCTGCCGCGATCGTTAAACACTCGCACCCGGTCGCCGCTTTGGATTCCGCGCCGGGCCGCGTCACCCGCGTGCATCCACAATTCCGCGGTCTGCCGGTCCGTGCCGGGACGATTCCCAAAAGTCGAATTCATGCTGTCGTCGTTTTTTGAGGAAATCAATTCCAAAGGATAGCGGGCCCGCAGACCCTGATCGCCCAGCCGCGATTCCACCGGAGGCGTGTAATCCAGCGTCGCGGCGCCGAATTCGCACTTGCCGGAGGCCGTGCCGAAGCCGCCCTCGGCAAAGGGCAGGAACGGTTCGCCTTGGGCGGAAACATTCAGCCGCACCGAATGCTCGCGGTCCAATCGCTCCAGCGTGATGCCATCCAGGAACGGATGCCCCGAAGCCAGTAGAGTCCGGATCATGTCGTCTTCCGAATCGCGGAAACAAGCATCGTCAAAACCCATGCGCCCGGCCAGCAGCCGGAAGATTTCGACGTTCGATTTGGTTTCACCCGGCGCGGGCAGCGCGGGCCTCGCCAGTTGCAGATAGTAATGGCCGTAAGCGAAATACAGATCGGTATGCTCCAGAAATGTCGTCACCGGCAGCAGAATATCCGCGTAGTCGGCGGTGTCGTTCTGAAATTGTTCCAGCACCACCGTGAATAAGTCCTCGCGACGGAAACCGCGCAGCACCAAATTCTGGTTCGGAGCGATTGCGGCCGGATTCGAGTTATACACCACCAGCGCCTTCACCGCCGGAGCCTCCAGAACGGTCAGCGCCTGGCCAAGCTCGGACATATTGACGATGCGCGCTTCGCGCCCCAGCGGCGATTTATCCTGCAACTCCGTCATTTCGAGACCTGCGCGATTCAGCTGGAACGCTTGCGAAGTGGTGAGTTGCAGCCCCCCGCCCCGTTCCTTCCAGGAACCCACCAGCGCGGGCAGCGCCGCGATGGCCCGCACCGCGGAGCCGCCGCGATCGCTGCGCTGCACTCCGTAGTTCACCCGAATCACCGCCGGCCGCGTAGTGGCATATTCTCGCGCCAGCATCACAATGTCCTCTCGGCTGATTCCGGTCAGCGCTTCCACGCGCTCAGGCGGGTACTGCTCGGCCAGCGTCCGCAATTCCTCGAAGCCGTTGGTGTACCGCGTCACGTAATCGGCGTCGTGCAGGCGCTCGCCCAGAATTATGTGCATCAGACCCAGCGCCAGCGCCAGGTCGCTGCCCGGAAAGATCGCGAAATGCCGGTCGGCCAGCTTGGCCACGCGAGTCTGGACCGGATCGATGACGTAAAACTTCGCTCCGTTGCGCCGCGCTTCCACAATGAACGGCCACAGATGAACGTTAGTGCCAAGAATGTTCGCGCCCCAGGCCAGAATCAGTTTCGAGTGGCTGAAAGCCTCCGGCTCCGTTCCGTAACGCAGTCCCAGCGTCTGATTGAGCGCCGCTCCGCCGCACGACGAGCAAATCGTGCGATCCAGCCGCGACGCTCCCAGCCGGTGGAAAAACCGGCGGTCCATCCCGGCCCCGTTCAGCAGCCCCATGGTACCGGCATAGCTGTACGGCAATATCGCCTCCGGACCATGTTCGGCGGACACTCGCGAAAAGCGCGATGCAATGGTGTCCAGCGCCTCATCCCAGCCGACGCGCTCGAAGCGCCCCTCGCCCTTGATCCCAACCCGCTTTTGCGGATAGAGCAACCGGTACGGCGAGTATTCCCGATCCAGGTACCGCGCAACCTTGCCGCATAGAAACCCGCGCGTCACCGGATGCGTCGGATCACCACGTAGCCGGCTGCCCCGGCCGTCCTCAACATCGATCAGGAGCGAACAGGCGTCCGGGCAGTCGAGCGCGCAGACCGAGTGCCGAACATCGGGCAGCTTAACGGCGGAAGGCATTCGATGAAATTATAGCAACGCGGTACGTAAAACCGCGTTAGAATCTTGGTAAGGGGGGACTTATGCGGCAACTAGTCCTTGTGATGGTGGTGGCGGCCTTCACGGCTGCTTGTTTCGGGCAGGCGCCCGCCGGCCAGCCGTATGGATCGGTCGGCGGCTTCGGCAGCGTCTTGCATCCCGGCACTGGACATCCGCCCGGCGCATTCGTTCCACTTCCACCCCCGCTCTTCGCGGGCCGTCTGGCGCGCGATGTCGCGGGAAGACCGGTGACCCCCGGCGCCATACGCGACGCGCACCGTGGCGGCCACAATCAAGGCGTCATCGTTCCTTATCCGGTTTACACGAACTACGGCTACGATCCTTCGATGTACGCAAATCCCGCCCAGCCCGACCCCCAGGCTCAGTATCCGAACCAGGTTCCGTCGGTGGTGATCAATCAGAATTTTATTCCCGAACGCGCGGCGCCGGTTGTGCGTGAGTATGGCGGCGACTCGCAGTCTTCCTCCGGGATGCGCATGTACGAGTACAACTCGCACCCCTACGACAACGTCGAGCAGCCCCGGCCGGCGCGCCGAACCGCGGCGGACGATCAGCCCACGTTGATTCTCATAGCCTTCACGGATCACACCATCGTTTCAGCGCTCGGCTATTGGATGGAAGGCGGCACGCTGCATTATGTCAGCGCTGAACATAGCCTCAATCAAGCCAGCCTGGATTTGATCGACCGTAAACTCTCGCAACGCCTGAACGACGAGCGCGGCGTCGAATTCAAGCTCCCGCGGTTGCAGTAGCCGCCAGCAGTTTTTTTACTCCGTCCACGCACAGCACGGCTGCGTGCCGCGATTCCGGGATCAGTCCGCCCACGGCCTCCTCCACGGTTTCCACCCGCAGCCCGCGCAGTTCCGCTCGCGGCCGTCCGGTCATCCATTCCGTCAGCGCCGAAGCCGCCGCAATCGAGGCCGTACACCCGCGCACTTTGAAGCGAGCCTCGGCCACGGTCTCGCCTTCAAAGCGCGCCGACAGCCTCAAAATGTCTCCACACGCAGGATTGGAAACCTCCACCGTTACCGCCGGCGCCCCCAGTTCCCCGGCATTACGCGGATTCTGAAAGTGATCGAGAAAAGTTTCGCTGTGCACGGCCCACCGCCCCCAGGTTCGCGCGACCAATTCATGGTACAGCGCGAGCCGCCCTGTCTTCAAGCCCGCAGGCTCCATGTGCTTGAAAAAACAGCCCATAGTCAAGAGTGGCTTCGTTTTTTCAAACCCCACCGAGCGCAACTTTCTCGCATCTCCCCTCTTGTTGAGGGATCATAAGGTCATGCGGATCTTTCTTACTGGAGCCACCGGCTATATCGGAAGCGCCGTAGCCGAGGCGCTGGAGGTGGCCGGCCACACCGTAGCCCCGCTGGTCCGCTCCGACGAGGCCGACCAGGACCTGCGCCGTCGCGGATTCACGCCCTTTCGGGGCGACCTGAAAATGCCCGATAGCCTCACCGCGGCCGTAGCCGCCTGCGATGGCGTGATTCACGCGGGCACCACCAACGACGGCCGCCTCGACACGGAAGCAGTTTCGAAAATGCTGGACGCCTTGCGCGGATCGGGTAAGCCGTTCGTCTACACCAGCGGCGTTTGGGTATATGGAAATACCGGCGACCGCGCCGCCGATGAAGATACACCGCTCAATCCCCTGGCGCTGGTGGCGTGGCGTCCCGCCGCCGAACGGATGGTGCTGGATGCCGAACTGCGCGGAATCGTGATCCGTCCGGCCGTCGTGTACGGCCGCGCGGCCGGAATCCTGGGCGATTTTGTACAGTCCGCGCATGAGCGTAACGCCGCGCGCTATGTAGGCGACGGCCAGAACCGCTGGCCGCTGGTACATGTGGAGGATCTCGCCGATCTGTACGTCCGCGCGCTGGATCATGCTCCCGCCGGCACCTTGCTCAATGCTGTTGGAGGGCCCTCGGTAAAGGTTCGCGATCTGGCCGAAGCGGCCAGTTTCGGCGCCGATGCCGGAGGCAACGTCGAAGCCTGGCCGCTCGCGCAGGCTCGCGAAACGCTCGGAGGATACGCCGACGCCCTGGCGCTGGACCAGCAGGTTTCCTCACAGAAGGCCCAGGCGCTGCTCCGCTGGAATCCGCAAGCCGCATCGGCCATCGAGGAACTCCGTTTCGGATCGTACGCGCTCCCCCGGGTTTCGCCCTGAATGATTACGGTGGTGGCCGCCTTGCTGGAGCGCGGAGGCCGCGTGCTCATCGCGCAACGGCGCAGCGGCGGCGCGCATCCTCTCAAGTGGGAATTCCCCGGCGGTAAAGTGGAGCCCGGCGAACCGCCTCTCTCCGCGCTGGTCCGCGAGTTGCGGGAGGAACTGGCTGTTCACGTGCAAACAGCGTCTGAAGTCACTCGTTACGAATTCCAATACCCCGCGCGTCCCCCTGTCCTCCTGGTGTTTTATCGAGTGAATAGCTTCACCGGCGAACCGCGAAATCTGGTCTTTGAGCGCATCGAGTGGACGCCGCGCAGCCGCTTGAAGGAATACGATTTTCTGGACGGCGATATCGATTTCATCGCGACACTCCCAACCACGGCGCAATAAACCTTCACCGGCGTTCCACACGTCCTTTACTTTCAACTATATAAGATGCTACCCTGAGAACTTCAATGCGAACTGTCGACTTGATTCAACGTAAGCGGAATGGCGAGGAACTTTCGCCCGATGAGATCACGTTCCTGGTGAACGGATACACCCAGGGAGAAATCCCCGATTATCAGGTGTCCGCGTTCCTCATGTCCGTCTTCTTTTCCGGAATGACCGACCGTGAAGTGAGCGCGTTCACCGACGCTATGATTCGTACCGGCGAAAGCGTGGACCTCTCTTCCATACCGGGCCTGAAAGTAGACAAGCATTCCACCGGCGGCGTAGGCGACAAGACCAGCCTGATCTCCGCCCCGCTGGCCGCTGCTGCCGGCGTAGTGGTCCCCATGATCTCCGGGCGTGGCCTGGGACACACCGGAGGAACGCTCGATAAGCTGGAATCTATTCCTGGATTTCGCACCGATCTCACCATCGACGAATTCCGCGCCCAACTCGCCGCGCATGGCCTCGCGTTTATCGGGCAGACCGCCGAGATAGCGCCCGCCGATGGAAAGTTTTATGCGCTGCGCGATGCGACGGCCACGGTGGAATCCATTCCTCTGATCGCGTCGTCCATCATGTCCAAAAAGCTGGCCGTGGGATTGAACGCCATTGTGCTGGACGTCAAGGTGGGCGCCGGCGCGTTTATGAAGCGGCAGGTGGAAGCGCGGCGTCTGGCGCAGATGATGGTAGGGATCGGACGGCGGGCCGACATTCGCGTGCAGGCGCTGATCACCGACATGAATCAGCCGCTGGGCTACGCCATCGGCAATGCCCTGGAAGTGATGGAGGTCTCGCAGACGCTGCAGAACGCCGGCCCCACGGATCTCACTCGAATTTCCCTGGAGCTGGCCGCCCGCATGATCTTCCTGGCCAAGCTTGTTCCCACGCTGGACGAAGCCCGCGAGCTGGCCCAGCAAAAGCTGCTGGACGGATCGGGCTATCGCAAATTCAAGGATGTGATCCAGGCCCAGGGCGGCAATCCGCAAGTGCTGGACCGTTTCGAACTGCTGCCCAACGCGACCGGTGTCCGCGAAGTAGCCTCGCCGCGCGCCGGATACGTCAGCGCCATCGATGCCGAGCTGATTGGAACCGCATCGTCAATCATGGGCGCCGGCCGCGCCACCAAGGAAGACGCCATTGACCCCGCTGTGGGGATTATTCTCGAAGTGAAGACCGGCCAGAAAGTCGACGCGGGCGCCGTGCTCTGCCGCTTGTATTACACCAGTGAAGAGCATGTGGAAGAAGCCGCCCAGCAAGTGGAGGACGCTTTCCGCATCTCAGCCACGCCGCCCGAGGAGCGCGAATTAATTCTGGAAGTGGTAGGCTAGACTCCACACTTCCATGGATCGCTTTACGGGCCTTCTCGGCATAGCCGCTATTCTTCTGACGTGCTTTCTGTTTTCCACGGCACGGCGTCAGATTCAGAAGCGCGTGATGTTCTGGGGGCTGGGCCTGCAGGCGGCATTTGCCTTCCTGGTTCTGAAGACCGACCTCGGGAAGTTGTTCCAGATGGCCAGCGGCGGCGTCAACAACATGCTGGGGTATTCCTCCGCCGGCTCGAAATTCGTTTTCGGCGATCAGCTCGGAGGCAGCCAGCCCGTGATCT
>JAYTVY010000510.1:0-2165 GCA_043743755.1 Bryobacterales bacterium
GCGCAAAGACATCACCTGCCGTTACGCTTCCTCACGGGCGCGGCTCAAACAGTACCTTGCGTCGCGGTCTGTAGTCCCATCAAGTCTGCCGTACATTCCCGAGGTTTTCTAGATTGATGAACAGTTCAACGTGCGCTGAAATCTTACGTGAGCGGTACATCCGCCCGGCCGCCCGTGGGTTCACCCGAGCCGGTCGCCCGCGGAGAGCGGCACTTGCAGCTTCAGTAGTCTAGCGAGTTGTCACCAGGCTACTTGGCTCTTTGACATGCTCCGTTTGACCATTCGCCCCCGCCCGCGTCGGCTTCCCACAGCGTCTTGTTCTAACCTCAAGATGAGAGACACCTGAGGATAGACTATGCAGAAGCGCAAACTCGGAACGAGCAACCTGGAAGTTTCGGCCCTCGGACTTGGCTGCATGGGAATGAGCTTCTCCTACGGGCCGCCCAAGGACACCGCGGAGATGACCGCTCTGCTCCGCGCAGCCATAGAACGCGGCATCACATTCTTCGACACCGCGGAGGTCTACGGCCCATTCCTGAACGAAGAGCTGGTCGGCGCCGCGCTTGCTCCCTTCCGCAAGCAAGTGGCGATTGCCACAAAATTCGGTTTCGATCTCAGTGGCAGCGATAAGCGGCCCGGAGCTGCCGGCCTGAACAGCCGGCCGTACAACATCCGGCAGGCAGTGGAGGGATCGCTCCAGCGGCTCAAGACCGATGTGATTGACTTGCTATATCAGCATAGGGTTGACCCCAACGTGCCCATCGAAGACGTGGCCGGCGCGGTGAAGGATCTGATTCAGCAAGGCAAGGTGAAGCACTTCGGCCTTTCTGAAGCGGGCGTCCAAACCATCCGCCGCGCGCATGTGGTCCAGCCGCTCACGGCCCTCCAGAGCGAATACTCGCTGTGGACCCGGACTCCCGAAAAAGAAGTGATACCGGTCCTCGAGGAACTCGGGATCGGATTTGTTCCATACAGCCCCCTGGGCAGGGGGTTTCTCACCGGTAAGATCGACGAGAATGCGAAGTTCGACAGTTCCGATTTCCGCAACAAGCTGCCTCGCTTTACGCCGGAGGCTCTAAAGGCGAATCAGGCCCTGGTCGATCTGCTGGCCAGCATCGCGGAGCGGAAGAACGCGACGCCGGCTCAGATCGCCCTCGCGTGGCTGCTGGCCCAGAAGCCCTGGATTGTTCCCATCCCCGGCACCACGAAGCTGCATCGCTTGGACGAGAACATCGGGGCCCTCTCAGTGGATTTCACGCCCGCCGATCAGCGCGACATCGATGCCGCCGCATCCCAGATCACCGTGCACGGCGCGCGCTACCCCGAGAAAATGGAGCAAATGACCGGCCGCTGAGCGGCCCCCTCAAAGGAGCGCAAAAAGTGGACATCAAGAGAATTGGCACGCAGCCTTCGAGCAAAGGACCGGAGGAGTGGTTCACCGGCGCCGTGCGTATCGATCCGCTGTTTCAGGCTCCCGATCCGGCGCTGGTGCAAGGCGCCAGCGTCACTTTCGAGCCGGGCGCGCGGACGGCATGGCATACGCACCCCCTCGGCCAGACCCTCATCGTCACGGCGGGCTGCGGCTGGGCTCAGCGCGAAGGCGGACCAATCGAGGAGATCCGGCCGGGCGACGTGGTCTGGTTTTCGCCCGGCGAAAAGCACTGGCATGGCGCCGCTCCGGCCACGGCGATGACGCACATCGCCATTCAAGAAAGACTCGATGGCAAAGTTGTCAACTGGATGGAGAAAGTCAGCGACCAGCAGTATCGCAAATAGTGTTTCCACGTCAATCGCGGATCAGCACCACCGACGTCTCTCTCTGACGTTCCGGAATGCTCCAGTAGGTGCTGAGAAGTCTGTCCTTCTCCGCCGCTGAAACCTGCTTGAAGCCGTGCCGTTCGTAAAATCGGATGGCCCACTCCGCCGCGGCCCAGGTCCCCACCAGCAATGGACCCGCGGCCCGATTCGCCAGCGATCCGAGCAGCGCGCCGCCGATTCCGCGGCCTTGATACGCCGTCCGCACGTAGGCGTGGCGGATCAACGTGACATCGCGAACCTGCTGGATTCCCATGACGCCCGCCACCACCCCTGCCTCATCCCAGCACCAGAACTCGACTCCCGCGCCGATCTCGGTATTCAGATCCCCGGCGGTCATGTAAGGCTCG
>JAYTVY010000511.1:0-4429 GCA_043743755.1 Bryobacterales bacterium
TGGAAGGCGGCCAGCCCGTGGTTATTCCCAACCAAGAGGGTGGCCGGACAACGCCATCGGTAGTCGCGTTCACCAAGACCGGCGAGCGGCTGGCTGGACAGGTGGCCAAGCGCCAATCGGTCACCAACCCGGAAAACACCATTTATTCGATCAAGCGCTTCATGGGCCGGCGCTCCAACGAAGTGGGCGAAGAGACCAAACTGGTGCCCTACAAGATCGTGGCCGGCGACAATGCCGACGCCCGAGTGGACATCAACGGCAAGAAGTATTCGCCGCCCGAGATTTCGGCCATGATCCTGACCAAGCTGAAGGAAGCCGCCGAAGGCTACCTGGGCGAGAAGGTCACCAAGGCGGTAATCACGGTTCCGGCGTACTTCAATGACGCCCAGCGGCAGGCCACCAAGGATGCCGGCCAGATCGCAGGTCTGGAAGTCATGCGCATCATCAATGAGCCGACGGCGGCCGCGCTGGCCTATGGCCTGGACAAGAAGAAGAACGAAACCATCGCGGTGTACGACTTCGGCGGCGGCACCTTCGACATTTCCATCCTCGAAGTAGGCGACGGCGTAGTGGAAGTGAAGTCGACTAACGGCGACACTCACCTGGGCGGCGACAATATCGACCAGCGCATCATTGACTGGCTGATTCAAGAGTTCAAGAAGGAAACCGGCGTGGATGTATCGCGCGATCAAATGGCTCTGCAGCGCTTGAAGGAAGCGGCGGAGAAAGCCAAGATCGAACTCTCCACGGTGCTGGAGACCGAGCTGAATCTGCCGTTCTTGACGGCCGACGCCAGCGGCCCCAAGCACATGAACACCAAGCTGACGCGGTCGCGCTTCCAGGAGATGGTGGCGGACATTCTGGAGCGCTCCATCGAGCCTTGCAAGAAGGCCATGTCGGACGCCGGCGTGACGCCGTCGAATATCGACGAAGTGGTGCTGGTGGGCGGTTCCACCCGCATTCCCAAGGTGCAGGAGCTGGTCCGCAATCTGTTCGGCAAGGAGCCCAACAAGAGCGTCAATCCCGACGAAGTTGTCGCGGTAGGCGCGGCCGTGCAGGGTGGCGTGCTGGGTGGCGAAGTGAAGGATCTTCTGCTGCTCGACGTTACTCCGTTGTCGCTCGGTATCGAGACGCTGGGCGGGGTATTCACAAAGCTGATTGAGCGCAACACCACCATCCCCACCCGCAAGGGCGAAGTCTTTTCCACCGCGGCCGACAACCAGACCTCGGTTGAGATCAAGGTCTACCAGGGCGAGCGCGCCATGGCGGGCGACAACAAGATGCTGGGTGTATTTCAGCTGGTGGGAATTCCTCCCGCGCAGCGCGGCATCCCGCAGGTGGAAGTGACCTTCGATATCGACGCCAACGGCATTATCAATGTCTCGGCGCGCGACAAGGCCACCAACAACGAACAGAAGATCACCATCACCTCAACCTCCGGCCTCAGCAAGGAAGAAGTGGACCGGATGGCGAAAGAAGCCGAATCGCATGCCGGCGACGACCGCAAGAAGAAGGAAGAGGTGGAGTCGCGCAACCGGGCCGATGCCATGGTTTACAACATCGAGAAGATGTTGAAGGAGCACCGGGACAAGGTGGCCGAATCCGACGCGAAAGCGGTGGAAGAGGCGCTGGAAGATACCAGGCGCGCCATGTCCGAGGGCGGGGTGGATCGAATCAACCAAGCCACTTCGAAACTCGAGACCGCGAGCCACAAGCTGGCCGAGGCGATGTACAAGGCCAACAGCCAGGCCGCCGGCGGAGCATCGCCGGGCGGATCGGCTGGTCCTCAGGCGGACGGCCATGGCGGTGGTGGCGAACCCAAGAAGGACGACGCCAAGAAAGACACCGTGGTGGACGCCGAGTTCGTCGACGTCGAAGACAAGAAGTAAGTGACTCGAAGAGAGGGGCGGCCGCTTGAGAAAAGCGCGCCGCCCCGAAACGTTTAACCAATATGGCGGCGAAACAGGATTACTATGGAATCCTCGGCGTATCCCGCGATGCCAAGGACGACGAGATTCGCAAGAGCTATCGCAAGCTCGCGCGCAAGTACCACCCGGACCTGAACCCCGGCGATAAATCCGCCGAGGATCATTTCAAGAAGGTCCAGGAAGCGTATGACGTGTTGAGCGATGCGAAGAAGCGTCCGGTATACGATCAGCACGGCTTCTATTCGGACCACATCCCAGCGGGCGGAGGCGCGGGTCCCACTCCCGGCGGCGGTCCCGGATTCGGTGGCTTCGATTTTTCAGAATTCGTCAACAATCAGAACCAGCGCGGCGGGCGATCCCATGGCCACAGCGCGGAAGAAGGCGGATTCGGTGGATTTCGCGACATATTCAGCCAGTTCTTCAGCAGCGGCGGCGGGCGCGGCCAACCCGAAGTGCGCAGCGAGCCGGAGCGCGGATCGGATCTCGAATACGGCCTGGATATCGGCTTCTGGGAATCCATCAAGGGCACTCAGGTGAAGCTCAACATCAACCGGCAGGATGCTTGCGAGCGCTGCGCCGGAACGGGCGCGGTAGGCGGAAACAACAGCATTTGTCCCGAATGCGATGGCAGCGGCAACGTGACGCAGATGGCCGGCGCCATGAAGTTCACGCTCACCTGCCCGCGCTGCGAGGGCCGCGGCCGGCTGCGCAACGTTTGCCCCGAGTGCCATGGCGATGGCCGCATCTCCCATTCCGAGCAGGTGGAGGTTCGCATCCCGGCGGGCGTTCAGAACGGCCAGCGTCTGCGAGTGGCGGGCAAAGGCAATGCCGGACAAATGGGCGGTCCCGCGGGCGACCTGTTCATCACCATCCGCGTGGAATCGCATCCCTACTTCCATCGCGATGGCGACAACATCCAGATCCAGGTCCCAGTAAGCGTGACGGAAGCCGGCCTGGGCGCCAAGATCGAAGTGCCCACCCTCGACGGGCGCGCGCTGCTCAAGGTTCCGCAAGGCACGCAGAACGGCCAGAAGTTCCGGCTGCGCGAAAAAGGCGTTTTCAACACGCGCAAGAACAAGCGCGGCGATGAGATTGTGGAAGTGGTGCTGCAGGCTCCCAAGATTCAGGATGAGCGCACCAAGGAGATTCTGCGCGAGCTGGCGGCGCTGCATGTCGAAGATCCGCGCGAAGAGATCTGGAGCAAGGTGTAACGTATGGCGAAGTCACGGGCCAAAGCGGCCTACATGATCTCGGCGGTGGCGGAGCAATATCAGATCCATCCGCAAACCCTGCGCCTTTATGAGCGCGAGGGCCTGCTGGCGCCGTCCCGCAGCGAAGGCAACACGCGCCTCTATACCGATGGCGATCTGGAGCGGCTCGAAATCATTCTCAAGCTGACGCGCGAGCTGGGCGTGAATCTGGCGGGCGTCGAAATCATCATGAACATGCGCGAGAAGATGGAATCCATGCAGCGCCAGATCGAAGAGTTCGTGCGCGGTTTGAATGACGAACTGGCTGCGCGCGTGGCCCGGCCGCCGGAAAGCCGGAACTCGCTGATCCCTGTAATCCAGCTCCACCCGCTGCTGCCGCAAACCGCAAAACGAAAGAAACCGTAACGCCGGGCCTTGCCCTGTGTGCTAGCCCCGCACCTTCCCTAGAAACACTCCCGTAGTGGCATCCACAAACACCGAATAATCGCTGGCGCTCACGCTCTCGCCCCAAAGAATCCGCCACGCGACGTTGGGATACCTGTTGGTGAGCTCCAGCACGTACGTAATAGGCCCGTCGGGATGCGTCTTGATGTAATCGGCGCTGTTCTTCACCGCCGTCTCCCACGCCGCGTCGGTATCGATCTTCAGCGCCTGCACGGCAAACGGCGTATTCTGGTGACTCGCCGAGTAACTCTCCTCGAGATTGGCGAACACGCCCTGATGCAGATTGCCCTCCGCTTCCACCGCCGAATAGGTGAAGAGGCGCGACTTTCCGCGCGAAGGCGATACATAAATCACTTGCCAGGCGCCGGCCTTCCCCGCCCCGCTTTTCACCTGCTTCAAGTCAATGCTCTTCACCTGCAGCGGCGTCGCATCGGTGGCCCAGGTGCGCGCCTGAGGATAGGTCTTATAAAAGGCCTCGCGGCCGGCGATGGCTTCCGGAGGCGCGGCGGGCTCGGCGGCTTTCTCGGTCTTGACGGGTTGCGAGCAACTCGCCAGCAGCAGCAGCCCAGGCAGAAGGGCGATCTTTCTCATCACCCCATTCTGAACTACCGACGATCCAGGTGACAAGGGCCGTTCAGCGCAGCGGACGGTAAGGCTTGACCCCTGAGGCTTCTAGCCGCAGCGGCGGCACACTGCGCCACGCTTGGGATGCATAATATCTGTAGTTACACTATGCAATATTCCGGTAATGCGACCGTAATTTTATCGTTCCTGCTTATACGGGCTTCCTGCGCCCTCGCTTCGCCGCAAGCCTCCACCCCACCACCCCCGGCCACTGGAATCTTT
>JAYTVY010000512.1:0-12736 GCA_043743755.1 Bryobacterales bacterium
CGGTTATCCCGGAGCCGGTCCCCGCGGAAGCCGCCCCACCCGCCGAAGCCAATAGCGCCGCGTCCTCACCCGACCCTGGTATCGAACCCGTTGGCGAGCCTGTTCCGCAATCCCCCGCGCTGGCTGCGTCGGACGAAACCGCCGAGCCTGTTGCTGAGCGGGAGGCGATCGAACCCGTTGCCGAGCCTGTTCCGCCCACTCCCACGCTGGCTGCGTCCGAGGAAACCGCCGACACTGTTGCTGAGCCGGAAGCCGTCGAACCTGTTGCCGAGCCTGCTCCGCAACCCACCACATTCGCTGCGTCCGAGGAAACCGTCGACACTGTTGCTGAGCCGGAAGCCATCGAACCCGTTGCCGAGCCTGTTCCGCAACCTCTCGCGCTCGCTGCGTCCGAGGAAACCGTTGACCCTGTTGCTGAGCCGGAAGCCATCGAACCGGTTGCCGAGCCTGTTCCGCATGCCCTCACGCTCGCTGCGTCGGAGGAAACCACGGGCACGCAAACGTCCGCCGAGTCCGTCCCGCCACCTGCTTCACTGGTTGGGTCTGAAGATGTCCCCGCCGGCATGTCTGCGCCTCCACCCGCGGAACTCACCGCGCCGGAACTGGCCCCGCGGCTCGAGGCACTCGCTGCTTTTGCGGGCGTCACTGAGATGGTGGCGCACGCGTTCCCGCCCTCACACGCACAGTCCGCACAGTCCATCGCCGTTGAAGAACTGATCGCCCCGTCCAGAAACGGGAAGCCAGTCGATGAGCCCGCGTCTCATGACGATCCCGTTCACCGTGACGCCGTCGGATCGGCCATCACCACCATCGCCGAAAATATCCTGGAGACTATCCCCAGCGAGCCGGTGCTCCGGATCGCCGAATCGTTTCAGACCGCGCCCCTGGTTCCCTTACTTCCCGCAGGCGAGCCATTCGCGGAGCCCTCGGCCTCCGAAAAGATAGTAGTCACGCGCCCCAATATCACGGTCCGCGCCATCCAGCGCCCAGCGCTTGTGGGCCGGCACGAATCGCTGGCGTTCGCGCAGAACGGTCCGCTGCTACCCGCTGAACTCAGCCGCGTGGCCCGTGCCGCGCCGCCCGCGGTGCAGCCCCGCGAACTGCCCAAACGCCGCAGCGTTCCCGCCTGGCTGTTGACGCCCGTCGTGGTGGTGCTGGCCTTCATCGCCGCGCACATCTGGCTGCAAAGCTCGGGCGCCGCCGGCGAGGCGAAACCGGTAGCCGCCGCACCCCCGGTGGTGACGCCGCTTTCACCCGGTGGCGCGTCCGCCATGGCCACGTCCCCCGAAGGCTGGCCGTTCGCCCACTACATCGAGGTAACCGCCCTCCGCGTGGTGGCCGATTTGAATCATCATTCGCGGCTCCACTACATCGTGGTCAACCATTCCGCGGCCGACCTGTCCGATGTGGCGTTGCATATTGGAGTCCGCTCCGCCAACGACACCTCCAAGACGCTGTTCCGCGTCAGCGCGGTGGTTCCCTCTCTGGGACCGTTCGCGTCAAAGGAAATCACGGTGGACCTGGACTCGCAAATTCGCGCCTCCGAAATCCCCGAATGGGAGCTCTTGCGCGCCGACGTGCAGGCCGGCCCCCGCTAGCTCACGCCGTTGCAGTGCTGGCCGCGCGCACGTCTCTCACCGTCGCGCACCATCCGGGCCACCCCCGGTTCGCCGCGTACGCGTCTTCTTCCACCGAAAATGCCACATCCCCCCGCGACCCCGCGGCAAACTCACCGGATCTCGCGGCAAAGTTCCAGGCCTTGGCGAAAAGCTGCTTCCCGTTTTGCCGCAGCCGAAGCCGAAGATGCTTCTCCTTCAACGGCGCGGGATCGCCCATAAACTCGGCGTCGCGAACGGCCAGCAGCGGCGCCGGATTGCCAAAGCCGAACGGCGCCAGCGACAGGATCTCGAGCGCCGCCCGGTCGGTCAGCTCCGGCAGATTCACCATCGCGTCGACAAATAACCGCGGCCGGAAATCGTCCGGCGTCAGCCGCGCCGATGCGTAGGCGTTGAGCCGCTCCCGAAACTCGGCCACCCGCGACAAATGCATGCTCAGTCCGGCCGCCTGCCGGTGGCCGCCAAAGCGAGTGAACAGATCGGACATCGATTCCAGCGCCTCCAGCAGATGAAATCCGCCCGAGCTGCGTCCCGATCCTTCCGCGCGCTCGTCCTCTTCACCCAGAATGAACACCGGACGGCAAAAGCGCTCCACCATCTTGCTCGCTGCGATCCCCACTACCCCTCGATGCCAGCCCGCCGCGCTGAATACCAGCGCCGCATGCTCATCCGTCACCGGCGAGCGTTCGCATTCCTCCAGAATCGCCTGCACGATGTCCGCCTCGGTCTGCTGCCGTTCGCGATTCAGCTCGTGCAGCCGCGCCGCTATGGCCCGCGCCTCCGCCGCATCGGCGCTCAGAAACATTCGGATCACGTCCCCCGCGTGAGCCATGCGCCCGGCCGCATTAATCCTGGGCGCCACTTGAAACGCGATCTCCCGCGCCGAAGGCGCCCCGCCATCCAGCAGACCCGATACTTCCAGCAGCGCCCGCAGGCCCGGATTGGGCGAATCCCGCAAACCCTCCAGCCCGAATTTCACGATGATCCGGTTTTCCCCGGTCAGCGGCACCACATCCGCCACCGTCGCGATGGCCGCCAGCTTGAGGAATGAGCGCAGCGTCTTCTCGTACCGCTCCTGCGGCCAATCCAGCGAGCCCAGCAGCGCCTGCACCAGCTTGAACGCGACTCCCGCCCCGCACAAATTCTTGTTCGGGTACGTGCAGTCGGGACGATTCGGATTCACCACCGCCACCGCCGGCGGCAGCTCGCGCTCCGGCAAATGATGATCGGTGACAATCACGTCGATGCCCAGCTCGCCGGCCCCGCGCACCACTTCATTCGCGCGAATTCCCGTGTCCACGCTCACAATCAGCCGGACGCCCGCCGCAGCGGCGTGTTCAATCACCTCGGCCCGCATTCCGTAGCCGTCCTTGAGGCGGTGCGGAACATGGAAATCGGCCTGCCCGCCGGCCATCTCGATGGCTTTCTTCAGCATCACCACCGACGTGGTTCCGTCCACGTCGTAATCGCCGTAAATCAGGATTTTCTCACTGCCGCCGATGGCGGCGCGCAAGCGCTGAACCGCCGCGCCCATACCCGCCAGCAATGAAGCGTCATGCAGATGTTCCAGGGATGGAAACAGGTAGCGCCGCGCCGCATCCGGCTGGTCAAACCCGCGTCCAATCAGAACCCGCGCCGTCAGCGGCTGAATCTGGAGCGCGCGCGCAAGTTCGGCCGCCGCTTCAGGGTCGTGTTGCGGGATGATCCAGCGGCTGGCCTTCACTCGATCGATTTCAATTCTTCGAGAAGTAGCCGCCCATGGGCCCTTCGTCGTGCTCTTCTTCCGCCGGCGGGGAGAGCATGTTCAATTCGTCCACCAGATCCGTGAACTCGCTGTACCACTCGGTGCGCAAATCGAAAAGATACATGCGGCCTTCATGATCGAAGGAAAGTTCCAGGGCGCAGGTGAAGCCTTCATAGGCGCGCAGTTCATTCAGCCGGCGTTCCAGCGCGCGCGCCTCGTCGCGGGGAATGTCGGAAATCTCGATCTCTTCCAGCGCCTCCTCCACTTGTCCCCCGTGAAACTCGCGCTCATGGAAAACTACCAGCTTGACCCCCGCCGCCTCGGCGGTTTTGAGAAACAACTTGTAGTCGGGATACACGTCGGAATCCCACAGCACTGCGGGCAGCGATTCAGACAGCCGCGAGTAGCCGTGAAACACCGTGAATCCGGTCTGCTCCAGATGCTCGCGGATCTCTTTTCTCAGCGCGTCGAGATTGGTCTTCATGAAGCGATCACAAGCGTATCATGCCGGCCCGCCAGATCGCGAGCCGAGGGAGTGACAATGGTCCGCTCCTTAATGTAAATCTTCTCCCCTTTCGCAATCGCCACCCGCACATCCTCTTCACAAACGAAATCCACCGTGGGGGGCGGATCAGCAACCGGCGGCCGATTAGCAACCGGCACTGCCGGCTGCTCCCCTGCATCCTCAACTTTGCCGATGCGTCTCGCCAGAAACCGCTCCACCGCCTCACTCACCATATTCCGATCCACGTCCACCCCCTCACTCGCGCGCACCCCCCACGCCAGCCTCTTCACATTAATCAAATGCAGCGGCGATATATTGTCCCCGGTGCTGTTCCCCGCCATCGCCCCGCAGCCTAGCGTCATCGCCGGAAACACGTTCGTAGTAATCCCGGTCGACCCCAGCGGCGTCGGTGTATTCGCCACTACGCGGAACGCCGGCATGCGCATCGCGTATTCTCGAATGCGCGCTTCATCCGTGCCGTAAATTCCGCATGTATGCCCCAGCCCGTTCAGCCGCAGCACCGCTTCACAAGCGTCCATGGCTTCCTCGAAGCTGCCGGCGAAGAATAGTGCCAGCACCGGCGACAACTTCTCCGCCGAAAGCGGATACCGCGGCCCGATCCCCTGAATCTCCGCCGCCAGAATAGAGGTATCGCCAGGCACTTCAAACCCCGCCATCGTCGCGATCCGCGCCGCCGGCTGCCCCACGCACTCAGGATTCACGCCCAGCGACGGCGTGATCAGCAGCCGCCCCAGCGCGTCGCTCTGGCTCGCATCGCACAGGTACGCCTTGCACGCCTTGAGTTCGGCGAGGATCCAGTCGCGCAATGGCCGCTCGGCCACCAGCGTCTGTTCACTCGAGCACAGCGTCCCGTAATCGAATGACTTGCCCCGCACGACGCCGCGTACCGCTTCCGCGATATCCGCCGACACATCCACCAGCACCGGAACATTGCCCGGACCCACGCCATACGCCGGCTTCCCGCTGGAGTAAGCCGCGCGCACGATGCCGCTCCCGCCCGTCGACAGGATCACGCCGGTCTTGGGATGCCTCATGAGGGCATTCGTGCCCTCAATGGTCGAATGCCCCACGCATCCCACCAGATCCTCCGGCGCGCCGGCACGAGTGGCGGCCTCACGCAGCAGTTCCGCCGTGGCGCAGGAACACTTGCGCGCGCGCGGATGCGGGCTCAACACTACCGCATTCCCCGCCTTCACCGAAATGAGCGCCTTGTAGATCGCCGTGGATGTCGGATTCGTCGTCGGCAGGATCGCCGCCACCACGCCCACCGGCTCGGCCATCTCCACCATCTTCTGCTCCGGGAGTTCGCGCAGCACCCCGATCGTCTTCATCCCCCGCATGGCCTTCGGCAGCAGATCGGCCGCCAGCATGTTCTTCAAAAACTTGTCCGCCGCGTTGCCGTAGCCGGTCTCTTCCACGGCGAATTCGGCGAGTTTCCGCGCCGCGCCGCGCGCCGAGGCAGCCATCTCCTCCACAATGTGATCCACTTGTTCTTGCGTGAATGCGCGAAATGTTTTAGCCGCCGCCGAGGCCTTTTCCACCTTGGAGCGGACTTCCTGGACGGACAGCAGGTCTGGGTCTTGCAGCATTTACTGCCGGTCCCGCGGATCAGCCGATGGACTTGTCGCCCTTTTTGGCGCCCGGCAATACGAGAGATGTTTCCTGATGCGGATTGGGAATCACATGCACCGCCACCAGCTCGCCCACGCGCCGCGCCGCCGCGGCTCCGGCATCCGTCGCGGCCTTGACAGCGCCCACGTCCCCGCGCACCGTCACAGTGACATATCCCGCGCCGATGTACTCCTTGGCCTGCAGCGTTACATTGGCCGTCTTGACCATCGCATCCGCCGCTTCAATTGCAGCGATGAGACCTTTAGTTTCCACCATGCCGAGCGCTTCCATATCGGATTGTCCTCCTGCGAAACCCTACGTTATCACACTCGCCTCGTAGCACAGGGCCATGCGGGGCGACCCGCTGGCCGCACGGGGATGCTCCAATCAATCGGCCTTGCAGCCGAAGTGTTCTAATCAATAAATCTGGAAGCAAAACACGGCATTCGCTCCCTCTGGCGTCAGGCAGTATTCGCCGTCTTCCAGCGGCTCGTCCACTTCCAGCTTGTAGAGGCGCTCCGCCAGGCGCGTCACCAGCATATGAATTGGACGGTCCTCGGTGCGCTTGCGCTTGGGGCCCAGCACCACTTCGCGATTTCCGTTGCGCACTTGCATTCGATACAGCTCGATTTTCTCCGGCACGAAATCCTTGGTCAGCAGCACGAAAACCGGCTCGGGCAGGGGAGTGCGCGCGGGTGACGCAGCGCCGTTCACCACGTACGCCGTGTCGTTCTTGGCCTTTACTTCCTTGGCTTCGTTTTTCTCGGTTTCCACCAACCGGTCGGCATGCAGCAGAAAGGGAACGTCGGGCTTGGGAGGCCGCGGGCCCGCATAATCGGCCGAGCGCGCCGCGGGGCAGGCGGCCAGCAGCGCCGCCACCAACAGAGTTCTCGCAGTCATCTTGTTCGCCATTCTACTCACTCTCACACCGCCGCGCGCTCTCCCACGGTTTCGCAAATGCGCAGCAGTTCGCCCGCGTCCACCGGTTTGCTCAGCACGTATCCCTCGCCCCCTTGGAACGCGCGCGCCAAATCGGCGTCATAACCCTCGGTCAGCAGCACGAAGCTGCCCACTTGATGCCGGACCCTCTCGAAAAACTCTACCCAATTCAGACCCGGCAGCCGGACCGCGCAAAGCGTCATGTCGAACCGGATGCGCGCGGACAGATCCGCGCCTTCCTCGGCGCTCGACACCGGCACTACGCGATCACCGCGCCCCGCCAGCAGCGCGGTCAGCTCTTTCTGTATGCGCCCGTCCGGCTCCACCACCAGCACTGTCAGCTCGCGCGCCCGCGTACGCGTTTCCACCGAGGGAATCGGTTCGTCCGCGCGTGTTTCCACCGCCGGCAGATCCACTTCGAACCGGCCTTCATGCGATGAAGGACGAACCAGCCGGATCTCGCCGCCGTGGCTCTGGATCAGCCCTTCACACACGCCCAGGCTCAGCGCGCCCGGCGTGGTCTCGCCTTCCGGCGCGTTCCCCGCTTGCGTTTCTCCCGCACGCACCGGATAGGAGATCTCCACCAGCGCGCGTTTCGCCAGCACACTGCTGGTTACCTCCAGCGTCTTCTCGTGCGACTCCACCGCGAATTGCTCAGCCTCCAGCAGCAGGTTCAGAAATACCTGCTCCAGTTGCGTGCGCGACCCCAGCACCACCACCGGATGCGGAGCGATGTGCAGCCGCGCTTGGATGCCTTTCCCTTTCCATTCCGGCTCGCGGAACCGCCCCAATCCCTGCAGCACCGCGTTCAAGTCCACCGCCGAGGCTTCCGATTGCTCCGCCCGAGCGAAGGAAACCAGCCGCCCGACGATGTCCGAAGCCCGCCGCGCCTGCAGCGCAATCCCGTTCAGATCCGCCCGGCCCGCCGCGAGATTCACAATGGCTTCCAGCGGCGATCGCAGCTCGTTCGCCACGCCCGAAATCAACTGCCCCGCCGCGGCCAATTTTTCGCTGCGGAACAGCTGCTCGCGAACCGATTGCTGGTCCTGCAGCTTCAATGCCGTGCCCATCTGGTTCGCGAGGTGCTGCATGGCGGCCTGTTCTTCGTGCGTGAAGAAATGCGCGTCGCTGAGATACTCCAGTGACAGCACCCCCAGCGTTTCACCTTGGCCTGGCATGGGTACGAACATCAGCGATTTCGGAAGTTCCTTGCGCTCTTCCGGCTGGAACAGAGTGCTGCGGCGTGTGTCTGGAATCGCGACCAGGGCTTTGTCGGCGAAGCATCCCGACACCGCCCCCATCAGCGGACCTCCCAGCGCCGTTCCCGTGTGGACGCCTTCCAAGGCGCGCGTCCCACGGTTGTAGAGATACAATCCGATTCTGCCGGCGCCGGTGACCTTCGGGAGCGCCGTCATCAGCTTGCGCAGCATGTCGGTTGGGTTGGCGGATGTGAAGACTTCTTCGGCCAGCGTGTTCAGCACCTTGATGCGCTTGCGCTGTGCGGCCATGCGGCGCTCACGGGCCCACCAGATCCCCAGCACGGCGGCGGCAAAAACGAGAGCCGAAACCAGAATCATCGGCGGAATCACCCAGCTGGATCCGCCCTCTAGCACGCCCGCTGTTCCTCCAGCCAGGGACCCAGTACAGGATCCAAAAAATCTCGAATGCGCAGCGAAACTCCCGGCAGTTCTCCGGGATACGTTTCGACGCCCACCACCCGCGCGCCGGCGGCCAGACCAGCGGAAACACCCACCGGAGAATCCTCAAACACGATGCAGTTCCCGGGACTGACTCCCAGCAGTTCAGCCGTGCGCAGATAAATATCCGGATGCGGTTTGGGCCGCTCCACTTGCTCGCCGCTCACCACCGCCTGAAACCTGTCGCGCAATTTCGCGCCGTCCAGAATCAGGTCGATATTGGCGGGCTCCGCGTTCGAAGCAAGGCCGGCCGGTGTTCCGTTCAATCCGCCCAGCAACTCGCGGATGCCCGGCACCAAATGGCGCTCCAGTTCCGGCCCCATCATCTCGCGAAAGAGCCGTTCCTTGGCGGCCCCATGCTCGAATACCACGCCCGGATCGAGGTCCGGCGCGATGAAGCCGTTCACAATGTCGTCATTGCGCCGCCCGTGCATGCGCTCCACCAGATCCGCGCCGGGGCGCAGCCCCAGACTCGCCAGGTATGAGATCCAAGCCTGGGTGTGCAGCGGCATCGAATCGATCACTACCCCGTCCAGATCGAAAACCATTGCCAGTCCGCGGGCAATCCGGTGAAATTGAACCACTTTGACGGGATCATAGCACAAAGATTTGTCTCAACGAATTCGCGCGCGCCGCAGTTATTCCTTATGAGTGCATGCAACGGAGATCATGTTGATTCCAGCGGACCGCCGGCTGGAAGCCGCCGGGTTACTGGAGCGTGCGGTGGCCGGAGAGCTTGCCGCGTTCGAGGAAATCGTCCGGATGCACGAGAAGCAGGTGCTCAATACGGCCTGGCGGCTGCTCGGCCGCCTGGAAGATGCGCAGGATGCCGCGCAGGAAGTCTTCTTGCGGCTGTTCTCGAATCTGAAACGGCTGCACGATGTTCGCGAGGTGCGGCCCTGGCTGTATCGGGTTACCGTGAACCTCTGTTATGACCATCGCCGACGCAACCGAAATTTCGCCGGCGAGAATCTCACCAGTGGCGAAGCCTGCTCCGCTCTGGATCCGGAAATCACGTGGCTGGTTCAGGAGCGGAAAGTGATCCTGGAGCGCGGCCTGGCCACGCTGCCCGAAAAAGAGCGAGCCGCAGTGGTGCTCCGCGACATCGAGGGCCTGGATACCCGCGAGGTGGCGGAGATTCTGGGCTCGTCGGAAACCACGGTACGCAGCCAGATCTGCGTGGCGCGCGCCAAGTTGCGCAAGTTCGTCCTCAGGAGCAAACCATGACTTGTCCGGAATGGGAACTGGAAATCGCAAGCGAGTCCGGCCGCCCGGAACTCGCAGGGCATCTCGCGGGCTGCGAACATTGCCGCGCCTTCGCCCGCGAAATCGAGCTGGACCGCGCAGCACTCGCTTCGCTGGCGCTCCCCCAGGATGCCCTGGGCGTGGTGCCAGGCCGCGTGCTGGGCGAGCTGCGTGCCCGCCGGCGGCGCAAGATGTTCCTGGGTTGGGCGGCTGCCGCGGCCTGCCTCGCCGCGCTCGCCTTCGGATTACTGGTCCGGCCCCGTGCGCCGGAAAATCCGACCATCGTAATCGCCTCGCCCTCAGCGCCCCGGCTCACCGTGTGGTCGCGAACGACGCCGCACCCGCATCGAAGGCCGCCCGCGCGAACGCTCGCCCGTTCCGCGGAACCCATCGTCATCAAAATGTTCACCGAAGATCCTGACGTCGTCATCATCTGGCTGGTAGACAAAAAAGGAGACTCCCTGTGAAGAAACTGTTGCTTATCGTCCTGGCCGCTTCCGTGCTGGCCCTTCCCGGCAGCGCCGACGAGCCCATCCGCAAATTGATTGAGCTCAAGTATGCCGACGCGCACCAGATCCGCCCGCTGCTGGATGGATTCAGCGCGCGTGTGAACGCCGGCTCCTCCAACCGCGTGCTTACTATCATCGGGAGCAAGGAAGTGGTAGCCGAAATCGAGGAAATGATCAAGAAACTCGACACGCCCGTGCCCGATATCGAGCTGACCGTTTACATGCTGGTGGCATCGGCGCAGCCCGACGCGTCCGGTGCGCTGCCACCCGAGCTCGATCCGGTAATGAAACAGCTCAAGGGCGTTTTTTCCTATCGCACTTACCGGTTGCTGGACAGTTTGATTCTCCGCGCTCGTGAGGGGCACGACGCGAACTCCGACGGTTTTCTGTCCCCGCTGGCGCCCAACCTGCCGGGCGGAGCACAGACCACGTACGTGTTCAGTTTCAAGAGTTCGGCCATCTCGGGCGGCGAAAAGAACCGCACAGTGCGGCTGGACGACGTCCGTCTCAGACTCAAAGTTCCGCATGCGAGCTCCGGGGGAATCAGTTACTCGGAAAGTTCCATCAGGACCGACCTGGACGTGCGCGAAGGTCAAAAGGTGGTGGTTGGCAAGTCCAGCCTGGTGGATGGATCGGACGGCGCGCTGATTCTGGTGCTGTCGGCCAAGATCGTGGAGTAGGAACGCCGCAATTATACTTACCGCTAGCGGATGAAACGGTTTCTGGCGATCGATCTGGGGGCGGAGAGCGGGCGCGCCATGCTGGGCACACTCGATGGCGGGCGGATCGCTCTGGAGGAGATACATCGCTGGGCAAATGAGCCGGTGCGCCTTTCCACGGGGCTTTACTGGGACACGCTGCGGCTGTTTCACGAGATACGGCGTGCCCTGAGCATGTGCGGGGGCATCGTGCTGGACGGCATCGGCGTGGACAGCTGGGGCGTCGATTTCGCGCTGCTGGATGCCGATGGCGCGCTCGCCGATAATCCGCGCCATTACCGCGATGCGCGCACGAACGGGATGCTTGACCGCGCTTTTTCCGTGGTCCCGCGCGAGCAGATTTTCGCGGACACCGGGATCCAGTTCATGCAGCTCAATACGCTGTACCAGTGGTACGCCATGAAGCTGGCCGGCGCGCCCGCGCTACGGATCGCCCGGCGAATGCTTTTCATGCCGGATCTATTCAATTACTGGCTGACCGGAGTCGCCCGCGTCGAGCGCAGCATTGCCAGCACATCGCAGTTCTACGATCCGTCCACGAAGAATTGGGCGGCCGGCCTGCTGCGGCGTTTCGATCTGGATGCGACGCTGCTGCCCGAGATCGCCGAGCCGGGGGAACGCCTGGGCGCGCTGCTCCCGGAGATCGCCGAATCGTGCGGCCTCTCGCAGCAGACTCCGGTCTATGCCACGGCATGTCACGATACAGCGGCGGCGGTGGCGGCGGTCCCGGCCGAGCACGGCGATTGGTGCTACATCAGCTCCGGCACATGGTCGCTCATGGGCGTCGAGATTTCCGAACCGCTGATTAACGACCGTTCGCTGGCGCTCAACTTCACCAACGAAACCGGCGCGGGCAGCCGCATCCGCCTGCTCAAAAATATTGCGGGACTGTGGCTGCTGCAAGAGTGCCGCCGCGCATGGGCGCTGGCCGGCACCGAATATTCATACGATCAGTTGACATCGCTGGCCGCCGACACGCCGTCTCCCGGAGCGATCCTCGATCTGGAAGCGTTCCACGAGCCTGGGCGCATGCCTGAACGCATCACCGCATGGTGCCGCTATGCGAGACAGCCGATTCCCGAAGGTCCAGCGGCCATCACGCGCGCGATCCTCGAGAGCCTGGCGGCGGCGTACCGCAACGTGCTGGACAGCCTGGAAGCGCTGCTCGGCCGTCGCATCGAAACCATTCATATTGTCGGCGGCGGTTCGCGCAATCGTCTGCTGAACCAGTTCACCGCCAACGCCACGGGCCGCACCGTTGTCGCCGGACCGGTGGAAGCCACCGCCGCCGGGAACGTGCTGGTGCAGGCGATTGGAGCCGGCGCGATCGCCGATTTGGAAGAGGCTCGCCGCATGGTGCGCGCGTCGTTTCCGCTGGAGCGTTACTCGCCAGAGTAAAATAGAAGTTCGCATCATGGCAAGCAAGCGCATTGGTATCTTGACCGGCGGCGGCGACGTACCCGGTTTGAATTCGGTGATCAAGGAAGTCACGTATCGCAGCACGGAGAACGACTGCGAGGTGATCGGCATCCGGCGCGGCTGGGAAGGGCTCACGAGCGTCGATCTGGACGATTCCAATAGCCGCACCCGCTACATTCTGCCGCTAACGCGCGAGAACACGCGCACTATAGACCGTTTTGGAGGCACCGTGCTGCACAGCAGCCGGACCAATCCGGCCAAGATGAAAGCGATACCCGAGTTTCTGAAGAATCGCTCCTTTCCCGAGACGCAGAATGTCAACGGCGCCGTTACATACGACATAAGCGCCAAGGTGCTGGAGAATATCGAAACCCTGGGACTCAATTACGTGATCGCAATCGGCGGCGACGACACGCTGAGCTACGCGGCGAGGCTGCACGAGCTGGGCGTGAAGGTGGTGGCGGTTCCCAAGACCATGGACAACGATGTCCGCAATACCGAGTACTGCATCGGATTCTCGACGGCCATCACGCGCGCCACGGACGCCATCAACCGCCAGCGCACCACGGTGGGATCGCATGAGCGCATCGGCATTTTTCGCGTGTTCGGGCGCGACGCGGGTTACACTGCGCTGTACACGGCCTACGTCGCGTCCATCCGCTGCTGCATCCCCGAATATGAGGTTAACCTGGAGAAGCTTGTCGATCTATT
>JAYTVY010000513.1:0-4476 GCA_043743755.1 Bryobacterales bacterium
GAAGATTTTCACTCAGATCTCCCAATTCATCACGTGCTTGTTCTGTTTATCGGTCCAGCCTCGCAGCAGATCGGCGAAGGTGGTCCGGTCGATGATCCCGGAAATCGCCTGGTCCACATGCAACCACATGTCTTGAAACGGCGTTTCCGACTTGCGGCGCGGACGGCTCTTACCCTGTTGCGGACCTTCCACAAAGCGCAGGACTTCGCCCACCGTAATCGCCTCTGGAGCGCGGGCCAGCAGGTAGCCGCCCTCCGCGCCGCGGCGCGACTCGACGAATCCGGCCTGCTTGAGTCCCGCCAGGATCAGTTCCAGGAACTTCTGAGGAATGTTCTGCCGTTTCGCGATGTCGGCAATTTTGACTGGCTCGCCCGGCTTCTGCACGGCAAGGTCGAAGACAGCGTGCAGAGCGTAGTCGCCCTTAACGGAGATATTCATGTGTGCTGGGCCGGGTGCCCACTACGAATTGTACCCAGCGCCCAGTTGACATTCAAACATCAATCCCGCTACGCTCGGCCCCATGCGCTCCGTGTTGCCGCTGATGGTCCTCTCCCTTCTGCCCGCGTGGGCCCAGTTGAAGACGGGTCCGCCGCTTGCCTATCATGCCGTGGAAGGCTGGGCGAAACTGCCCGCGGGCTGGAATTTCGGCGAAACTTCCGGCGTGGACGTCGATAAAAACGACAACGTTTGGGTATTCAATCGCGGAACACACCCCGTGATGCAGTTCGACAAATCCGGTCGCATGCTGCAGGCCTGGAACGACGTGCCGGCGAAATCGTCGCATGGAATTCGCCTGGATGCGGATGGCAACCTCTGGACCGTTGACGTGGCGGGACATCGTCTGATGAAATTCACGCCGGCGGGCGCACTGCTGATGTTCATTGGGAGCGTGGGGGGCTCGGCGGGCAACAATGACAGCAAGGACGCCTTCAACCGGCCGACTGGGATCACATTCGCGCCCAACGGGGATCTGTTTGTATCCGACGGTTACGAGAACTCGCGCGTGATCAAGTTCAACAAGGATGGTGACTACCTCACGCACTGGGGCAGCAAGGGAACCGGGGACGGACAGTTCAATCTGGTGCATGACGTCGCTCTGGACAAGCAGGGCCGGCTCTACGTAGCGGACCGCACCAACAACCGCGTCCAGATCTTCGACGCCAACGGGCGCTTCCTGGGCAAGTGGACAGATCTTGGATCGCCCTGGGGCCTGTATTACGTCGCGCGAGAGAACGCGCTCTACATGTGCGATGGCGTGAATGATCGTATCCTGAAGCTGAATACGGACGGGCAGGTTCTGGGCGTCCTGGGATCGCACGGGAAAGTCGCGGGCAAGCTGGACTTTCCTCACAACCTGGCGGTAGACAGTACGGGCGCCATCTATGTGGCGGAGATCAAGAACTGGCGCGTGCAGAAATTTATCCCGAACAAATAAGGAGAAGGAACGAATGAGAATCGTTAGTGTGCTGTTGTGTGCTCTTCCGTTGATAGCCGCTGAACCAGCAGGCTACAAATACTGGAGCGCTTCTGAACTGAAAGGCATGGAGAAGACGCTGGGCGGCAAACTGGCCGGCAAGAACTTCGCATCCGAGCGAACCGGTGAATTCGGCAATCATTACACCATGGTGGCGCACCGCGAGGGCAATGGCGAAGCCGAGCTCCATGAGAACGATGCCGATCTGTTCGTGGTGGAGTCGGGGTCAGCCACCCTGACCGTGGGCGGCAAAGTGGTGAGTCCCAAGACCACCGCAGCCGGCGAAATCCGCGGACCGTCGATTGACGGGGGCGTCAAGCAGCAGCTAGGACCAGGCGATATCGTGCATATCCCGGCCAAGACGGCGCACCAACTGTCGCTCAACGGGGGCAAGCAGTTCACCTACTTCGTGATGAAGGTAGGCCGCCAGTAGAGCGCTAGCATTTCCAAAGAATCTCGGCATCGCTGCGCCGGATGTAGTTCGCGTCGAGCGCGGCAGGATCGCAGGCTTCCCCCGCGAGGAGACCGGCGCATGCGATCCGTCCAACGGCTGCCGCCAGGGCCCGGGGCGCGGCTATCGACGGAATGCCGGCTTCGAGTTGCGTTGCGTCCGTAGTGATGAGTTCGATGTCGCCGGTTGGCAGCGTGCGCAGCCAATCGGGAAACGGCATCACCGTTTCGGCACGGACAATCTCGAGCTTGCCATTGTAGACCGCTCCATAAACCTCGCCTCGGCGGGCGTCGAGCGCCGTTGCGCGCAAGGGTCGCGTTCCGAACCAGGCGAGGGCCCGCAGATTCGATACGCCGATCGCGGGCTTGCCGGCGGCTTCCGCAAGGCCCTTGATCGCGGCCAGTCCAATCCGCACTCCTGTAAAAGAGCCGGGTCCGGAGGCCGCGGCGAAACACTCGATGGCGTTTACGTTCACAGCGTTTCGGGAGAGGAGGCCGGCCAGCGCTCGATACAGCACCGGACCGAAGCCTTCTGGCGCGTGCAGCGGAGTTTCGTCCAGCGTGCGATCCCGATCCACCAGGGCCAGGCTGCCGTATTCCGAGGTTGTATCCAGAGCGAGAATCACGGTCCCATCAGCGTAACGCAGATGCGCCGCGGCAAATCGGGAGTATCTTAGAGAGAAGGAGCGCAGCATGGGATCGCCTATTCATGTGGCTTTAGTGCCTGAAAATGTGAACGTCGATGCGAGTGAAGTTACCCGGGTTGCCGGCGCCGTCTCCAAGCAGGTGGAGCGGGATTTCGGGCCGATCTGGAGCGTTGACGCGACCGTGGATCCGTTCATGAAGCTGGAAGACGTGCCGGTGGGCTACTGGCCCATCATCATCATGCAGGATGTGAAAGGCGCGGAAGGATACCATCAGGACAAGAACGGCCAGCCGTTCGCACTGATCAAGTTTCACGGACAATGGTCCATCACGGCCAGCCACGAATGTCTGGAGATGCTGGCGGATCCCTTCGGCAATCACCTGCAGGCGGGCAACCTTTTGGATCAAGCCGTGGAACTCGGCATGGATCCAGCGCGGGTGCAGTATCTGGTGGAGGTGTGCGACCCCAGCGAGTCCGCCGACTTCTCTTATCAGGTAGACGGAATTCAAGTCTCGGATTTTTACACTCCTGAATTCTTCGATCCGGTACAGGCGCCGGACGTGCGTTACAGCTTTACGGGGGCGATCGACGCGCCTCGCAAAATTCTGGATGGCGGATATATCAGCTGGACCGATCCGATATCTACAAACTGGTTTCAGCTGCGGATGTTTCCGGATCAATTCTCGACTGACGTTCCGCACGTGGTGAACCTCACCACGCAAACCACTTTCGAGCAGTTCAAGATGGTGGATGGGCTGCGCGGCGCCAGTGACCGCGTCACGCGGCAGGACTATTGGACTCAGAAGGAAAGCCCGGCTACCAGGAGCGCGCTGGAACGAGGCAAGATGGCGGCGCGCGCCCAGGTTGCGAGGGCTGAAGGATTTCGCAAAATAATAGCGGAGCTTGTGAAAGAGGCCGGGGATAGCTAAGGGAGCGGCTTATGGCGGACGAAGCAGAGGAACAGCGGGCCCGGGCGGAAGAATTGCGGCGGCAGATCAGCGGCATTAATTCCGAGACGGCGGAAACCGACGAAGGCGCGGAGATTAAGCCGGGCGAATCGCCTAAGGAGTACCTGGAGCGGCGTTCGCGCGAGATGGAGAAGAAGTCCGGCGAGTTCAGCGATTGAGCTGGTACACCTTGTCGGAGGCGTAAGCCTTACCGTTGGCATTGAGCGCGCTGACGTGAATTGTGAGCACGGCCGGGTAACGCAACGCAATCCCCACGGGAATACTGAACGTGCCTTGCGGTCCTGTGCCCAGCACCCGCAAGCCCTGGCCGTCGACCGGCGCTTCCGCGGTCCATAGATACAAGATGGAGCGCGTGGCGCGCGTTTCGCGCTTTAACTTTGCCATGTACTTCACGGGCAATCTCGCTACCAGCGCATCCCCGGCCGGATCGAGAATCTCGAAGGGCACTTTCAGCGCATTGGTTTCGATCTCCTGGACGGGCACCGGGCGCGATTCGAATTTGTAGGATTTCAGCATGGATTCCTTGCGGCCCTCGCGGGCGATGAGCAGCACCCAGGGATGTGAGCGGTCGGGAGCCTCGCCGGTGTAGTGTTCGCCCTTATATTTCTTCTGTTCGAGGAATACGCCGGTGAGGGGATTAAACCAGTAAATATCGTAGCCGTGTTTCTCCACGGAAACTTCTATGGGCCCGGCGGGCTTCTCAATGTAGACCAGATACTCGACATCCTCGAGCGCCGTGGCGCGGCCGCCGTCGAGATCGAAGTACGGCTCCAGCTCCCAGTGGCGCGTGTCGGCAAGCACATCAAACCAGGATTTCGCGATGGCTTCGCCGCCGGGAAGCAGCTCCGGATACGCGCCGTCCATGGTGGCGTTCCAGAGATGCTGGGCGTCGGTGACCTCGATAAAGGGCACCGCATAAAACTGATGCTCGACGGCGG
>JAYTVY010000514.1:0-1572 GCA_043743755.1 Bryobacterales bacterium
ATTCCGGTGCCCGGATAGCAATCCACGGACAAGTTCGCTTCGCCCGTGCCGCAATAGATATGATTGGGATCCGCGGGATCCTGCGCCAGCGATCCGATATTCTGGCTGGCCCATTTGGGCCAGCTGGGGTTCCAGTTGCGGCCGCCGTCCGTGCTTCGCCAGACGCCGCCCGCCGCGGCTCCGGCCAGCTTGAGATTCGCGCCGTCGGGGTGAATCACGAGCGAAGTGACGCGGCCCGCGATGTTAAACGGTCCCGCGCATTCCCAGTTCCACCTTTCCTCGCCCGCGGGCGGATCCAGGTGTTTCTTGGCGTACTGCTCGAGAACCAGGGAGCTGGCTTCCCGAAATGGGTATGCCGAGCGCTGGCCGAACCAGTCCGAACGCTGCTTGTGTGTTGTAAATCGTTGCTTTCCGGCCATCACCACTTCATCCCGAATTTTTCGAAAAACCAGTCGTCGCTGCGCACTCGCCGCGCCAGCATCTCGCGGCGGCGAGCAGTTATATCGCCCTCCAGCACTAGCGCGAGCGCCTCGCCGAATGCCTCATGTTCGCGCATTGCGCCCACCACCTTGCCCATCCGCCGGGGATTCAGATGCGCGAACGCAAGCCGCAAGCGATTGTGCAGGTATTGGGGCCACCCCACCGGATAGGGAGACTGCTTCCGGAACTTATGCCGCACTACAACCTCTGGCGCAACGATCAACTCAAAACCAAAAAGCCAGAGACGGACGCAGCCCTCGTTATCCACTCCGCCGCGCTGCAGCATCCCCTCATCCCAACCGCCGCTCGATTCGAACACATCGCGCCGCATCGCCATGCAGCAGCCGGGCAGAATGGGAGCCGCGAAAGGAGCATTTCCCTTCTTTCGCAACCAGGCGAGCTTAAAGTCCGGCCCCGTCAGCGTCGCGCCATAACCCTTTCTCTCGATTCTTGGCATGTTCATGATGGCCGGCGCCGCTCCGCCCACTTTAGGATTACTCACAATCTCCATCAATGGCCGCCACCAGAATTCCTCCAGCCGGATATGCGCGTCGGCGAATACCAGTGTGTCGCCGGAGGCATGGCGCGCCCCGAGATTACGCGCGCGCGCAACCCCCAGGCCGTGCTTACGCAGCAGCTTTATCCGCCCGCGCCGCGGAGCCAGGCGATTCGCGGAACCGTCGGTTGACCCGTCATCCACCACTACGATCTCACCCGACGCGGGAAGCGTGTCGTCAAGATTCTCCACGGTCCGCCGGAGCTCTGCTCCCTCATTCCGAGTGATCACCACAACGCTTATTCGATCAGGACGCATAGGCTGGCATGAAGGTGCCCCACGCAGTCAAGGCTGCATCTCCTGCAGCCAGATGTTGCCGGTGAGTTCCCCGAACGCAAACACCATCTGATTTCCAGCCACGCTGAGACCAATATCGAAAGGACTCCGGACACGGTTCAAGGAGCGGCGCGCCGAATGGAAATGCTCCACCGCAAACGCATCTCCCATCGGTTTCTTCGTGGCAGGCTCCAGCTTTCTGGCCCAGATGCATCGAAACCCGTCCCGATCCGACAGGAAGTACAAGAGTCCGCCGCCGG
>JAYTVY010000515.1:0-2803 GCA_043743755.1 Bryobacterales bacterium
GTTTTTCTCCAGAGCGACGCTTCCGAGGGGCACGCCGTTCATCCTCACGTCGAGCCGTCCCATTTTCATATGAGAAAGATAGTATTGGCTTACGGGAATAATCACCTCGAAGACGCGTGCGCCCGCGGGCCGGTACAGACGCGCGGACGCGCTGGGAGCCATCCAGCGCGACTCAGTTCCCGAATAGCCCGGCCAGCCCCGCCGCAACTGCCACATGGGCGCTTCCAGCATGAGGCGAATATAGGAGACATCCGGCGCGTGGGCCAGTGCCCTGGCGCGCCGCAACTTTGGATCCCACACCACCAGGGCTGAATGCGGCCGATCCAGCGCTTGGGCGCTTTGTTCCGAGCCCAGCCAGATGGCATCGGCGGGCCGGAGCGGATGATAGTTACTCAACAGCCCCGCCATTCCCAGGCTGCCGAGATCCGAGGGAGCGCCGTCGTAGACCAGCGTATCGATGTCCGGACGCGCGCGGAACATCTTCTCCACGCCGATCACCCAGGTTCGGCGATCCTGGGCGGCGGTGAGTTCCTCCCGGCGCTGGGAGCGGAACTGGAAAATGTTCCACGGCATCCACACCAGGAAGAATGCGGCGGCCCAAGCTGGCCGGTTGATCGCCGACACTGCGATCGCCAGGCCTACCAGCGGCACATAGAGGTAAGCCGCGAAGAGGCGTCCCGGCAAGAATAGCATCGGCCCCAGTAGCGCAAGAAAAGTGCAAACCCCAAACCAAACCCGGCGGTTTTTGAAAATGAAGGGAATCAACAGGACCAGGAATCCCGCATAAGGAACCAGCAGCAGCCATTGGGCATAGAACCTCGCGCTTTGCCATACGGCGGCTGGCGTGAATCGAAACGTGTAGGCATTGTCGCGGTGCCGGTTCGCCAGCAAGGCCGGTGCGCCAAACCAGAGAGACACCGCCAAGAACGGCAAGACCCGCCTCCATCTGCGCCCGCCAAGGAAAAATTCATAGGCCGCGATTACCACCGGCAGGAAGATGATCGACTCCTTGCTCTTCAGTCCCACCCAGAAGAAGATCACACTCGGAATCAGCCAACCGCGCACGTACGCGAGCAGTGCCGCCATTACAAAAGTCCCGCACAGGAGATCGAAGATATACATCGGCTTCCAGTACACGTCAAAGGCCGCGGCATGGAATACATAGAGGATGGCGGCTGCTCCGGCTCCGCGAAAATCCGCCCCCAGAGCGCGCGCCAGCAGCCACAGGAGCAGTACGTTCAGCAGATGGATGGCGTGGATCACGGCCACATAAGGCCAGAAGCGCAGGTCCGCCCAGCTGGTCAAGACCATATAGTACGAATACCCAACCGCGCGAAATGTGTTGGGCTGGATCAGCGAAGTCTCCGCCAGCACCCGGCCGATATCGCGCCACTTCATCAGCCTGGCGTTTCCCATGTTGTCCAGATCGTCGCCGCTGAAAAAGCCGTGGTATGCAGACCAATTGACCAGCAGAAACAGCCCCGCCAGAGCGAGCGCGAACACCAGCAACCTGAGCCGCGCGACCTGCATCTATCTCAAGGCGAGAAGCCCATCGAGGTTCTCATGGAGCACAGCGCGGGCTACATCCGCATTCACGCCAATCTCATATAGCGCCTTCATCTGCGCTTCCAGAACGGGCGCGTTCCAGCCCCTTGGAAAGAAGCTTGAATCGCTGCCAAATAGCAGACGCTTGGGCCCGCACACGTCCAGCGCCCGCTTGAAAACGGTCCGCAGGTCATGAGCGTCTTCATAGCGCATCCAGCTGTTTGAGCTGGATGTGTCCAGCAAAACGTTCGGACACAGGTCGCACAACATCAGCGCTTCGCGAAAATATCCGGCTCCGAAATGCGGCACCACAAACGGAAGCCGCGGATAGCGCAACGCGATGGCATGCAGATCGATGGGGTTCGAAAAGCGGATATCGAACGGCGATGGCAGCCCCAGCTTCCGCCTCACCCCCACGCTCAAGACCCCGCAGTGTACAAACGCCACGGTTCCCGCAGTCGCCGCAAGATCGAGCAACGCGGCCGCCCGCGGGTCCTGAATGCTATAGCGGTGCATCGCTGGAAAAAAACAGAGCCCTCGCAGCAGCCCAGTGGCCAGGGCAGCCCCCACGTTCTCGATGGAATCCGGATCGGTGGGATTCACCATCGCATACGCGCGAAACCGATCCGGATACAGGCGCGCCGCGCCGATTACCGACTCTTCATCGCCCGGAGTGCTGGAGATAATACAAGCCATGCGCACTCCGCAGCGGTCCATCTCCCGCACCCAGGTCGCCGCAAGATGCGCCGGATCGGTGTCCGGAAGCTCCCAGCCGAGTGACGACTGCACGGTCTCAACAGGCCCCGGCGCCGCGAAAAAGCGTCTTGAGAAAAAATGCACGTGCGCATCCGAAACTTCCAGCGGCCCCCAGGGAGTTTCCATGTCAGCGCCCAATCGATTCCAGTTTCCAGCTCGCCACCGCTTTGCCCCCACGACTATAAAATTCAACCCCGCTGCTGCCAGCCAAGGGAAAGACTAGATTCGTCATAGCCAAGCGCCCCCGTTCCGCGAACACTTCCACCGAAGACCGATCCACCACAATATCGACTTCCAGCGATCCGTTGGCTTCAAGCGCCGCCGCCGTTCTCGCCGGAAATTCCCGGCTGAAGTCGACCACTCCGGAATGCGTGCGATCCACAAATGGCTCCCGCCGCTTCACATCGTAACCCACAATGGTCGCGTGGCCATCGGACCCGAACAGCTTCCAGCCCACTTCCTCCGCCCCACCCAAACGCACCGTCGCGCGCAGCTCATAGGG
>JAYTVY010000516.1:0-11810 GCA_043743755.1 Bryobacterales bacterium
ACAGCCGTAGCAGAAAGCATGGCGCAGGCCGGGCATTCCGAGGTGTCCCGCTGGTTCCATTACGGTCTAACTTCTAACGATGTAGTAGATACGGCGCAAGCACTTCAAATTCGATCCGCCTCTCAGCTCATCCTTAAGGAACTAAATAGCTTAGCGGACATCCTCAAGCATCGTGGCTTCGAATTTAAGAATACGGTGGCCATTGGACGGACGCATGGGGTGCACGCCGAGCCGATTACCTTCGGGTTGAAACTGGCGCTTTGGTATGACGAGGCCCGGCGTAATGCCGTCAGGTTTGAGGCCGCTTCCGAGGAGTTGAGGGTCGGGAAGATCTCCGGCGCGGTGGGTTCGTTTGGTCATATCGGCCCAGAGGCGGAAGCGCGCATCTGCGAAAAGCTGGGCCTGCGGGCGGCGCCCATTGCCTCCCAAGTGATCTCCCGTGACCGGCATGCGGCCTGGGTGTCGGCCCTGGGGCTGATAACGGGCTTACTCGAAAAGATCGCGCTGGAGGTCCGGCACTTGCAGCGGACCGAGGTGCGCGAGGCCGAGGAGCCTTTCGCTGTCGGACAAAAAGGTTCCTCCGCGATGCCCCACAAGCGCAACCCCGTGGTCTCAGAGCAGATCTGCGGCCTGGCACGCGTGGTGCGCTCGAACGTACAGGCGGCTTTCGAGAACATCGCTTTATGGCACGAGCGCGATATCTCGCACTCCTCGGTAGAGCGCGTGATCCTGCCGGATTCATCGATCCTGACCGATTACCTGCTGGCTAAGACTCACTGGCTGGTCAAGGGACTGCGGGTTTACCCCGAGCGAATGCTTCGAAATCTGGAGCTTACCAAGGGCCTTGTCTTCTCCGGCCAGCTCCTGCTGGACCTTGCGGCTGCCGGCATGTTGCGCGAAGATGCATATCGCGTGGTGCAAATCCATGCGATGCAGGCTTGGGAGCAAGAAGGCGATTTTCGCGCCGCTGTGGAAAGCGATCCGGGGATTCAAAAGCTGCTAACGCCCGCCCAAATTTCCGAAAGCTTCTCTGTTTCCAGGCAGTTAAAGCATGTAGACGCGATCTTTGAGCGAGTATTCGGGAAGGCCTCACTGTGAGGACCGGTACTATACTAAGCTTGTAGTAGCTACCAGCCTGAAATCTCCCCTTTTCTTTCTAGGCACTTGCCCTTAAACTAGTGGCAGGACATGTCTATGAAGACCGACAGCCGACTGTTCGAGCTCGCGCGGGTCCTTCTTGTGGACGATGATCCCACCGCTCGTTTGACCCTCCAGACAGTACTTGAAGCCGGTGGATACCATGTAGATGCAGCAGCTTCGGCCGCTGAAGCTGTGGGGAAACTCGACGAGCAGGAGTATGAACTGGTCCTCAGCGACCTCCAGATGGAGTCGCCGGAGGCGGGGCTGAAGGTGCTGGCGCACGCGCGTAACATGGATTACAAACCAGCTACGGCGATCGTGACCACCTACCAAAACGCCAATCCCGCCCCCAGGCTGCCTTCCCAGGAATCCCGGATGCTGATCAAACCCGAGGATTTGCCCGGGTTGCTGGGCAAAGTGGCTTTCCTCATCAGCGAGCGAGCCGCCCGCCGGGTTGAGCGCGAATTGCGCCACGCCTAGGCGGCGTTAGGCGCTACGCAAGCGTACACAGCTTCCTCGAATTGATCCAACGCGCCGGCGAAGAAGTGATCCTGGGCGTCTATCCACACTAAATGTTTAGGCTGGGGGAGCGCGTCGAACCAGGTCTGCATGGCGGGCGCCGGGCTGAACTGGTCGTGGGTGCTCTGGATGAAGACGCGGGGTACTGTGCATTGTCCGAGCGGGCTGTTGTCAGCGGGGAAGCCGGTTGCGATCAAACGGGATGCGACACCGGGTTCACAACCTAGCTTCAGGATGATTCGCGAGCCGAATGAAAAGCCCGCGAGGGTGCGGGGCAGGTGGGGATACCTCTCGCGCAGCAGCGCCAAAGCGGTCCGGGCGTCTTCGATCTCGCCGATGCCGCCGGCGAATTCGCCCTCGCTCAGATTCACGCCCCGGTAGTTGAACCGAAGCACCGCGAATCCGGCGCGGCGCAAGGCCCGGGCGATACGGTAGACCACTTTGTTGTGCATCGTGCCGCCATGTTGTGGATGCGGATGGCAGACCAGCGCCGCGGCGCGCGCCGGCGCATCCTCAGGCTCTTCGAGAAGCGCTTCCAGGCGTCCCGCGGGACCGGCCAGGAACAGCGATTCGATCCGCCGCGCCATCCTAGTTGGAGCGGTAGTTGGTGATCTGAATGTCGATGCCGAAATCGTGGCCGCGGACCAGCGCGATGATCTCCTGGAGCGTGTCGCGGTCCTTCCCGCTGATGCGCACAAGGTCGCCCTGGATGGAGGCTTGGACCTTCTTCTTGCTGTCCTTGACCACCTTGACGATTTCGCGCGCTTTTTCGATGGGGATGCCTTGCTGCAGAGAGATCTCCTGGCGCATGGTGGATCCGGCGGAGGGTATGAGGACGCCGTAAGTGAGGCCCTTGAGCGGCACGTTACGCTTCACCAGCTTCTGCTGCAGCACATCGTTGACGGCCTTGATCTTGAACTCGTCCGCGCTGACCAGCACAATTTTGTGGTCCTTCTCATTCAGCTGAATGTCGGACTTGGAGTTCTTCAAGTCATAGCGGGTGATCAGCTCTTTGTGGGCCTGCTGGATGGCGTTGTTAACCTCGGCGAGGTCGATTTTGGAGACGATGTCAAAAGTATTGTCGGGCATGGGATTCAATCCTTGAGAGCGATGAGCACCCGCTCGGTAATCTCATCAATCATAGCGGGCATGGCGGCGTCCAGCGCAATGGTTACGGCAGCCCGGACGCATTCGGGGTCGATGTTTGGGGGCGGTGCGCCGGCCACGGCCACGCGCGCGGCCTGGGCCTCGGCGATCAATGGCTGAATAGCCGCCAGCACCAGCGACGCTTCAAAGGGTTTGCGGAGGATAGCGTCGCAGCCGGCCAGCCTCGCTTCCTCTTCATCGAACGGCTCAAGCAGACCAGCGGTGAGCACGACTCGAGCGTGGCGATGCCGAGGGTTGTTCTTCACAAAACGGCACAGATCCAGACCGTTCTTCAGCGGCAGGAAGACATCCAGCAGAACCAGGTCGGGATCGACATCCTGGAGACGAAGTAAAGCCGTGTCACCGTCGGTAACGCTGACCACTTCATAGCCTTCTTCACGCAAGATCCGCTCGCCCATACGCTGCGCGTGGGGGCTGTCGTCGGCCAGCAGGATGCGGCTCATCAGGGCTTGGGCGGGGGCGGCGTCTGGGCCGCGGGCGCAGCCTGAGTAGTATCGGCGGCCGGCGCAGTCTTGGCTTTCTTCTTCTTTTTGGGCTTCTCTGGAGTCTTGCCGGAGTTAGCGGTGACCGGGGCGGGCTGTGCGCCGGAAGTGGCCGCCGCGGCCGCCGAGGGCGGATTCTGCCGAGCGTCGGGATTGGTATCGATGGCGGACTTCGTGTTGTCCGGCACCGTCCCCGCCGTCACATCGCCCGTGAATCCCGCCGCCGGGGTGGGCGTGGGAATATTGGCCGGCGCGGTGGGGCCCTTGGTCTCCATGGCGGGCTTGCCGGCCTTGGCTGCCAGGCTCACATCGGGTCCGCGTTTCAGCAGCCCCACGCTGCGGCTCAGCATGCCGGGCTTGTGCCGGTTGTCGATCTCGTATTGCATGCGCTGCACCGCCGCCGGGTCGGCCTCGGGAACAGGCAGCTCCATTTGATTCAGCCGCTTCTTGGCGTTGTCGGCATAATCGCTGAGCGGATAGTCGCGCACGATGCGGGCGAAGGCATCGCCGCTCTGCTTGCGAAAACGTTTGGCGTCCCAGCGCTCATAGGCATCGCCCAGTTCAAACAAAGCTTCATCGGCCTTGCTGTAGAGCGGATACTGATCCACCAGGCGGCTCAGCCGGTTGGCCGCGGCGGGATTGCTGCCCTTCTTGTAGTAGAACGAGCCCACCTTGTACTCACCCTCGCCGAGAGCTTCCTGGATGTTGCGGAGGATCTGCTGGGTTTCCGCCACGAACTTGCTGTTGGGGAACTGCACCAGCAGCTGGCGGCACTCGTCTTCGGCGCGGATGGCCTGGGACATATCGCGATCGGCTTTCTCCATCTGGCGGTAATGGATCATGCAGATCTTCTCTTGCGATTCGGCGGCTTCTTCCAGCGTGGGGTAGAACAGGATGAAATCCTTGTACTCGGCTTCGGCCTGAGCCAGACCGTGCGCGCCGCCTTCGCGATACCAGCTGTCGGCAATAGCCAGTTTGGCTTTAGCCAGGAATTCGCTCTGATCGTAGGTGTTGATCATCGTGTTGAGCGTGATGCGGGCCACTTCGAAGCGGCTATGCTCGATGTCGTTGATGGCTTTGTCAAAGAGCACCTTATCGGGCTGGCTGGTGTTCTTGGTGATGGGGTTGTCATACTTGTGGCGGCGGAACCCGCACGACGAAAGCAATCCCACGGCGGCAATCAAAACCATCAAATAACGCGTCATATTCGCTCAACCTCTTCAAAAACTCGTTAACACTTGACCGTGGCGGCCTCGCGCGCCACCCGTTGCATTTCCACGAAGCTTGCGGCCGGGTCCGGGGTGTGAAAAATCGACGACCCTGCTACCAGCCAGTCACACCCGGCACGAACCACTTCGGCGGCATTGTGCAGTTCCACGCCGCCGTCGATTTCGATCTTGAAGTCCAACCCCAGCTCCCGGCGGCGAATTGCGAGATTCGCGACCTTCTTCAGAGCGTTCGGAATAAATTTCTGCCCGCCAAACCCAGGGTTGACGCTCATGACCAGCACGTAATCTACCACATCCAGGACTTCTTCAAGCGTCGCCACGGGAGTGGACGGATTGAGCACCACGCCCGCCAGGGCGCCTTCGCTTTGGATCAGCCGCAGCGTGCGGTCCAGGTGCGGGCAAGCCTCCTGGTGAACCAGCACCGAATCGGCGCCGGCCTGGACGAACCGGGGCGCGAAGTGGTCGGGATCGGAGATCATCAGGTGCACGTCGATTTTCAGTCTGGTGATTTTGCGCAGGGATTCCAGCACCGGCAGTCCCACGGAAAGATTGGGCACGAAATGGCCATCCATGACATCGAAATGAAGCATGGAAGCGCCGGCGCGCTCGACGTGGGCGACTTCCTCGCCCAAGCGGGCAAAGTCCGCCGCGAGTATGGATGGCAGAATTTCGACCATGTTGCAGTAATCGTTGAGGTCTAGTTCGATGGTAACACAGCGGCGAAAAACCCATCTCCGGGGTGGACTCCGGGCAGGCGGCGGTGAATGCGCCAGTCGCCCGGGAAGGCCGCGATCACTTGCTGGTTTTCTTCGTCCTCCAGGGAACAGGTGGAGTAGACCAGGGTGCCCCCGGGCGCGAGCGATTCAAGAGCGGAGCGCAGCAGGGCCACCTGCCGCCGGTGCAAATCCGGCAGATCGGCGGGGCGGAGCCGCCATTTGATCTCGGGATTGCGCCCGAGCGTGCCGGTCCCGGAGCAGGGAGCATCCACCAGGATGCGATCGAACCGGCGGGAGAAGGGCAAGGGCCGCGTCCCGTTCAGGACCACCCGGGGACAGGCTAGTCCGGAATCGTGGAGGCGCTGCCAGTGCAGGTCGCATGCGACGGCGTGAGCGCCTAATTCGATGGCCTGAGCGGTCTTGTTTCCGGGAGCGGCGCATAGATCGAGGAAAGTCATGCCGGGCTGGATATCGAGGAGCGGCACGATGGACTGGGATCCGATGTCCTGAATGCGGCCGGTGCTGGCGACAGCCGCTTCGGGGGGTTGCAGCGCGGCGGCGGCGATGCTCTCGACGGTGGCGGCGTCATATTGGCGGTCCCAGCGTTCCAGCAGCCACGGAGGCAAGGACAACCCTGTAGCGCGGTCAGGCCAGGCGTGGGGCGAGCGGTCCACGCGGCGCAGAATGGCGTTGGCGAAACCGGCAGCCGACCGCTTGCCATGGCGCTTGACCAGCTCGACGCTCTCGCTCACGGCGGCATGCGCGGGTACGCGATCCAGATGGCGGAGCTGGTAGACGCCCATCCGCAGGGCGATGCGAACTTCGCGGTCAAGCGTACGGGAGCCGGTATGTCTGTCGATAAGGTAATCAAGCTGGGCCTGATAACGGAGGCATCCGAAGACGATCTCGGAGGCGAGGCCGGCGTCGCGCGAATCCAGGCGGGCGGTTAGCTGCCGCAGCAGGTCGGAAGCCCAACCTCCGGATTCCACGCGAGTTAGAACTTCGAATGCTATGGATCTGGAGGGGCTCACCCACTCGGATTATAGCGTTGCGAGCGAAACGGCCCGGGTGGAGAGAGCAGGGATAAAGAAAGAATGAAGCGGGTATGTATATGGATCTGGCTGGGATCGGCCGGGTTGAGCGCCGAGACGGTGGGCGCGAACGCCACCGACCATAATTCGCTGGTGGCTTTGTGCGTGGCGTTCTGCATTGTGGTGGGCTATAGCTGGTGGCGCAACCGGCAAGTGTAGCGACGCGCTCGTTGTCCGGTGTGATAAAGTGTGCGCCCAGGGGGTGCCTCACCATGAAGCGCTGGCTGACGATCGCGTGTCTGGCAATGAGCGGGTTTGCGCAAGCGCCCGACGAACTGGATACGGCCTACAACAATCTAAAGGCCGCCGAGGGCAAGAAAGACGCCGCGGAAGTAGAGAAGTGGGCCGGCGTCACCTCCACTCTGGCGCGCCAGGCGATTGCCAAATTGACTAGCGATGAGGACAAGGGCAAGGCCGATTACGCGCGGCAGGTGGACAAGTACACCGAGTATGCCCTGTACGCGACGTCGCTGCAGTCGACGGATCCAGCGGCGATTGTGAGGCTGGTGGAGGCGCTGGACAAGCAGAATGCGCAAAGCGAGTATTTGCCGCAAGCCTACGGGCGCTATCTGAACGCGCTGCGCCAGACCGGCAATGCCGATAAAGCGGGGGCAGCCGCGGAGCGAGCCGTGGCGCGCGATCCGAACAACGAAGAGGCGCTGTTGGCCGCCGCCGATTTCTATCTCCAAAAGAATACGGAGCCCGACAAGATCATCCAATATGCCACTCGCGCCGCGGACGCCATGAACGCGAAAACAAAGCCGGAGGGCATGAGCGATGCGGACTGGCAGAAAAAGAAGACCGCGGTTCTGGGACGCGCGCAATGGATCCAGGGCGTCACCTACAGCAATCAAGGCAAGAACGCTCAGGCCGACAAGGCCCTGCGCGCCGCGCTGCCGCTGGTGAAAGGCGACGATCAGTTAACGGCTCTGGCGGCGTTCTATCTGGGCATGGCAAATTATAAAATGGGCGGCGCGTCCAAGAACAAAGCGCAGTTGCGCGATGCGCTGGGGTTCTTCGAGCAATCGGCCGCCATCAAGAGCGCCGTGCAGGCGCAGGCGCAGAAGAACGTGAAGGCGATCCGGGGCGAGCTGGGGATGAGGTAGCGGGCCGGCCCTTGACGATCACGCGGGCTTCGCCGGGGCGGATCTCGACGTGGTCCACGTTGTCATTCAGCTCAAAAGGCTGATTGATTCTGGCGTTCGGATAGAGCGGCAAGAAGAAAGTTTCGAGCATGAGGTCCAGCGTATAGCCGCTGACGGCCAAGCCTCCGATTTCGACGCGCTGTAGAAGCACCGTCGCTTTGCCGCCGGAGGATTGAATGCGGGCGCTAACCTTCACCGGTTTTTCGCCCTCCAGCATTTTGCGAACCAGCCAGTTGCTGTCCCGCCCCTGGGCATGGCGAAGCTTGACGAAATCCACCAGCGCATACGCGGTTGCCGTGCCGGCGCCGAGTTCCAGCCGCGGCTGGCGGACGCCCTCGGGAACCCGGATGGGAACCTCCTGGCGCGCCCACGCGTTGATCTCCGCGACGGTGAACACCAGCGCGGAACCGGGACGGAGGCGATTCGAACGGAGGGCCTCCAGCTTGCGGCCCATGCTGTCGGCGCTTGGGCCGGCCGGCGAGGCAGCGGTAACAAGCAGGACGAAGGCGAGCAGGTTGCGGCCCAACTTTCATAGTATGGTACCTGGGGGATATATGAAGAAGAATTTGTGCATGATCGCGGTTATGGCGCTGGCGGGCTCGGGCGCGATGCAGGCGGCCGAAGAAGCCGCCGCGAAGAGACTGGAAGCGGCGGCGGAGCTGCTCACCGAGAACATGTCGGCGCCCGACAAGGGCATTCCTCAGGATCTACTGAACAAGGCCGCGTGCATCGTGATTGTGCCGGGTCTGAAAAAGGGCGCATTCGTGATCGGCGTAAAGTACGGCCGCGGATTTATCAACTGCCGGCATTCGTCCGGGCACGGCTGGTCGGCGCCGGCGGGTATCCGGGTAGAAGGCGGAAGCGTGGGGTTTCAGATCGGCGGATCCGAGACGGACGTGGTGATGCTGGTGATGAACCAGGGCGGCGTGAAGAAGCTGCTGTCCAGCAAGTTTACTCTGGGCGCGGATGCTTCGGCCGCGGCCGGTCCGGTGGGGCGTACTTCATCGGCGCTAACGGATGCGCAAATGCATGCCGAGATCCTGACATGGTCGCGGGCGCGCGGGCTGTTCGCGGGCATTTCGCTCGAGGGCGCGACGCTGCGTCCGGATGACGATGCGAATCGGGAAATGTACAATACCAAGACCACCAATCGTGGGATTGTGATGGGCGATACGAAGGCTCCCGCAGCGGCGGCGAGACTCGAGGCCGAATTGAACCGGTACTCGGGGCGCAAGTAGCTATCTGAATTGCCGCCGGCTTAAACCGGGAATTCGATCCATCCGGTGGGCGGGACGCTTTCCGCGGGCAAGCCGTCTCTGGTGAAGGCCAGCTGAAACCGGATGGGGTTCGCGGGCGCTAGCGAGGCCAGCGGGACCTGCGCTTCCACTACGCCCCGCGAAACGTAGTCCAACGCGAGCGAGCGGTCCGGCGTGCGCAACTCGATGGCGGCGAAATCGGCGCCGTTCGCGGGGTGGATGCGGAGGTACAGATTCATGCCATCCGTGCCGTAATACAAATCCTGCACCCCGGACCCGCCGCCATGCATGCTGCCGGAGCGGTGATCCACATGGTAGTGGCCGGCGGGATGCTCGTGGTTTTCGGTAATTCCGGTGTTCAGAATCGTGCGGTGCAGCTCTGGCGGCACGGGTTGGCCGAGCGCCTTGTAGACTCCCGCCAAATGGCCGCGGTAAAGGCGGTCAAAGTCGGCGCGGTTGTCGGACTTGTGCTCCGGACCATACCACCAGCACCAGTCGCTGCCCTCGGCGATCAGCAGTTCGTCGTGGGCCAGCTTGCGGCGGTTCACGGGAACGTGGTCCGCGTGCGCGGCATAGGTCTGGCGCGCGCGCAGCAGGAATTCCCAGGCGCGATTGTCTTCCGCGGCGCCGATCCAAACGTCGAAGTTCGCGTCAATCCACGAGCCGGGGAAGATATGATCGAGCGGCTGCGATTCCATGCGGGCGAGCGCTTCAGAGACGGTCACGGCCAGCAGGGACTGGTCTTCCGCAATGCGGCCGTAAAGCTCGCGCAGGAACGGACGGCCATTCTCGTGATAATGCTCCCAGGCGTTTTCCCCATCCAGGATGATGGGCACCAGCACGTCGCGGCCTTCTGCGAGCATGGGCTGGCAATTCATTCGGATCTGGTGCAGGAAATGACTCGCGGCCTCGGCTGCATCCATCCTTGAGTACACAAAACCGATCAGATCGCTTAAGTGATGATCGCGAAACAGCACGTGGATGGAACGGGCGCCTTGCCACCAGAGATACGGGCGATACGTAACGTCCGGAATCGCGTCCTGGAGGAGCGTACGGGCCAGAACGCCGTTGTCGCTGGCGATCCATGCGAAGCCCGTCTCGGCGGCCAGCTCCATCACTTCATCGGAAACGGAACCTTCGGACGGCCACAGGCCCGCGGGAGCCTTACCGAATTCGCGCTCAATGAAAGCGCGGGCGGCGGCGAGCTGGCATTTCGCGTCCTCGGGATAGCGAAAGCGCGGGGGCAGGGGGACGCCGGGATGGCTGACAGCCGCAATGTCGGAATCGCAAATCAGCGGCAGGATGGGATGGTAAAACGGCGTGGTGGAAATCTCGATTTGACCGCTAGCGGCGAACTCCCGCCAGGCGGGCACCACATGGCCGAGGATCTGGATCTGTTTGCGGCCCATCAGGGCTTGATCCTCGAGCGAGTAGTGACTGCCTTTGGCGGCCAGCGCCCGAACTTCGTGGTCATTCGCCAGGAACTCTTCGTCAAACCAGCTTAGCTGCGAGAGCACCTGCAGATCGCGAATTTCCTGGTCTCCAAACAACGGCCGGGCCCGAACGGGATCGCGTTCGGAAGCCTGCCATGCATTGAAAAGATCGGCATAGCGAGGGTATCGATAAAGCAACCGGTCGGAGATCTGAAAGAAGTACTGGAGAATCCAGTCGCGTTCGGATTGCGAAAGCGATTCGGCGGGCGCCAGCGCGCGGCGCAGGAATGGATCGGCGGCGGCGCCGGAAGCATATTCCTGGATCTGTTCCACCATCGACGGGACCAGATTGAAGGTCTGGTGCACCGCTGGAAACTCGGCGAGCACCTTTACCATGCCGTAGTAATCCTTGAGCGCATGCATGCGCGTCCACGGCAGCTGGTATTCACCGGTCAGCAGATCCTTGTAGACCGGCTGGTGCATGTGCCAGACGAAACAGAGATAGATTTGGGACATCAGCCGCTATCGCGAGAAGAAGCTCCGGGTGGGCACGGGGGGAGCACTGCGGCGAATCGCGCGCCAAAGGATATCGTTCAACTCGTCGTCATCGTTCAAATCGGCTTCCTCGAAATCGAGCCGGGCTGACCGCGCGGCCGTCGCTGAAGTCCCGGGATTTCGATCGTCCAGGGGAATCTGGGGCTTCAAGGCAGCGTAGGGCGCGAATGAGGGCGCGGCGGAGAATACCGAAGCCATGGGCCGCGCAGCCGCATCGAAATGCGTCATGGGGCGCAGGCCGAGGATCAGCTCGATGGTGCGCAACATCGAAGTGGTGTCGTACATGGTGCTGTCCACCGTGGCCGAATGCGACCAGGGAGACAAAACATAGGCCGGCGACCGGTGCGAATCCACGTTATCGGGACCGTTCTGTGAGTCATCCTCCAGCACAAAAATAGCCGTGTTCTTCCAGAACTTGCTGCGGGTGACGCCTTCCACCAGCATGCCGAGAGCATAGTCGTTATCGGCGAAGGCGGACAGGGGCGCGATCTTTCCGGCGGACGTCCCGGACGTATGATCGTTACCCAGGCGCAGAACCACCAGCGACGGCATCGAATTTTTTTCTTCGAATCCGGCGAGCTCGCGCAGGAACTCCTGGGCGCGTTTCACGTCGGGATAGTTAAGATCGAAGCCGCGATAGTTGGCGTCCGTGACCGGCCCAAGCGAAGAATCCCGCACTCCGTCGATCTGCGGGCCGCTATCCGGGATCTCCTTCTTGTTGGTTACCCAGTAACCGTAATTGCGCATGGAGACGCCGGCCGACAGCGCGTTGGTCCAGATGTATCCGGCGGGAGGCAGGGCGGCCGGCTCGCCGCCTTCATAATCGTAATGCCGGCGCCGCAGTCCATAGCTGTTGGGCCATAACTTCTGCACATAATCGCTGGCGATGGCCGCCGTCGTCCAGTTGTGGCCATCCGCGCTCACGTCTCCGCTGACATAAAAATTGTCCAGCAGCACAAACTCGCGGGCCAGCTTGTGGTGGTTGGGGCCGGCTTTTTCGCTGAACAAGTTGAGTTTCGGATCTGCTTCGCCTTTACCCAGATCGCCGAGAACCTGGTCATACGAGCGGTTTTCCTT
>JAYTVY010000517.1:0-3114 GCA_043743755.1 Bryobacterales bacterium
CACCAGGCCGATGGTAATCAGCAGCGTGACCTTCACGTCGTGGATGGAATCGCGGATGGTCACCGAACGGTCATACAGCGTCGCAATGCTCACGCTGGCGGGAATCTGCGCGCGGAAACTGGGCAGCAGCTTTCGAATCGCGTCCACCACCTCCACCGTGTTGGTGCCGGGCTGGCGCTGGATGGCCAGCACCACCGCCCGCTCGCCGCTGAACCAGCTCGCCACTTTATCGTTCTCGACGGAATCGAGCACGTGGCCGATCTCTTCCAGACGCACCGGATTGCCGTTGCGATAGGACACGATCAGCGGCCGGTAATCCGACGCGTGCATCAGTTGTCCATTGGCCTGCACCGTGAACGATTGATGCCGGCCCCATAGTGTGCCGGTGGGAAGATTGACGTTGCTCGCGGCAATTGCCTGCTGCACCTGATCGATACCCACACCGCGGGAAGACAGGGCATCGGGGTCCAGCTGGATGCGCACGGCGTATTTCTGAGAGCCGAAAACGCCCACCTGCGCCACGCCCTCGATCATCGAAATGCGCTGGGCCATCAGCGTCTCGGCGAATTCGTCCACGGTGGAGAGCGGCAGCGTGGGCGAGCTGAGCGCCAGATACAGGATGGGCTGGTCGGCCGGATTCACTTTTTGATAGGAAGGCGGCGCGGGCATCCCCGTGGGCAGCTGGCGCGCGGCTTTTGAAATGGCCGCCTGGACGTCTTGCGCCCCTGCGTCGATATTGCGATCCAGCGCGAATTGAATCGTGATGGAGGTGGCGCCCAGCGCGCTGGTGGAGGTCATGGAATCGACGCCGGCGATGGACGAGAACTGCTTTTCGAGTGGCGTGGCCACCGAAGAGGCCATGGTTTCGGGGCTGGCGCCCGGCAGACCGGCGGTGACGCTGATGGTGGGGAAGTCGACGTTTGGAAGGTCGCTGACGGGAAGCGAGCGGTATGAGAGAATGCCGAATCCCAGAATGCCGCACATCACCAGCGTGGTGGTGACGGCGCGGCGGATGAAGAATTCGGGAATTGTCATTGCGGGGCGGCTCCAGCGCTGGGAGTCTTCACTACTTGCACCGAAGCTTTCGGAACCAGCCGCGACTGGCCGTCGGTAACGACGCTCTCACCGGGGGATACGCCCGAAGCTAGAGCGATCTCATTGCCCACCGCGCGGGCCACCGTCACCGTGCGCATGTCCACGGTCATATCCGGCTTGACGACGAAAACGAACTGTCCGTTTTGCCCGGTCTGAACCGCCTGCGACGGAACCAGGATGGCATTGGCCTGCTGCGAAACCGTGAGCACCACATTGACGAAAAGACCTGGCCACAGGCGGTTGTCGCCATTCTCGAAAGTCCCTTTGAGCTTGATGGTGCCCGTGGCGGGATCGACGGCATTGTCGGCGAAGGTCAGCGTTCCCCGGATAGGCCGGCTCTCCTGCCCACTCACCAGCGCGTCCACGGGAAGGCGCACATTCGCGTAGCGGCGGTTGATTTCCTGAAAATCGTTCTGCGGAACGGAGAAGGTCACGTAGATCGGATGGATCTGGTTGATGGTAACCAGCGGCGTATCGTTTTCCTTGACCAAGTTGCCCTGCTTGATCAGCAGATTCCCGGTGCGCCCGTCGATGGGCGAGTAGATGGAGCAATACTCCACCATCAAACGCGCGTTGTCGACGGCGGCCCGGTCCGACGCCAGCGAAGCTCCCAGCGCTTTGGCGGCGGACTCCTTCAGCTCATACTCCTGCCGCGCCACTACACCGGCCTTGAACAATTCCGCATACCGGCGCGCATCGGCCGCGGCGTTGTCGGCGTTCGCGGCATCCCGCGCCAGATTGCCCTCAGCCTGCTTCACCTGTTCCTGGTAGGTTCGCGAATCGATCTGGAAAATGTGCTGGCCCTTCTTGACGTAATCGCCCTCGCTGAAGAGAACTTTGACCAGTTGCCCCGCCACTTGCGACTTCACGCCGATGGTTGCGTAGGCTTCCACATTGCCAATGGTCTTGATCTGAATAGGGATGGTCCGCTGCGTGACGGTGGCGACGGTAACGGGGACGGGCGGGCGTTTGGTGGGACCCGCCGCCTGGGTGGCTTTCTGCTGGCATGCGGTCAGAAGGATCGACAACGTAAGAACAGCAGCAATAGTTGTGGCTTGGTGTTTGATACGAACCTGCTTACACTAATGATGGTAACGCGCCGCCCGAGGTTACCGTCCGGAGGCTTAGCCGCGAAAGCGGAACCGCGCCTTCTCTACCGGCATCCCCGCCACTTCGATCCGGCTCAGATCGCGCGTGCCGACTCCCAGCTGTTCGGCTAAAGCCAAGTGACTATCGCATTTTTTGAACGGCCCGGCGCCGCGCAGCGCCATGGGATCGAAGCCCATCAGCGCAGTGGCCACGGCATCGGTGGAGACGCAATTTTTTCCGGCCACCAGCAGCCCCGGACTGACGCGGCGGCCGTTGCGGACCCAGGGGCCCTCGCCGCCCGCCATGGTTTCAATTCCGTCGATGATGGCCAGGTGAATCGGGCGCGCCGCCACCAGATCCGCAACCACGCGCGGCACTCGATAACCAGGATCGCGCGGAGAGGTCCGATCCTTCTCCGGGACGGAGCTCTTCGAAGGCTGCCGCCGGCCATTGTGCAGCGTGATTCCGCGGCCGCCCTTGGGCATAACACTGGGCTCATCCACCGGCGAGCCGTCGCCATAGATGATACACGGCGTAATACCGAAACAGTTCTTCATGCTCAGCGTCACGCCCGCGGTGGCATGTTCCTTCAGCTTGGCGATGGAGACGAAAACATCGCAATCCTCATAGGAGTGGTTGAGGTCATAGGAGCCGAACAGCAGCCCGCCGTGCGGCACGTTGAAGCGCGTGTACTTTTTCGCATTGCCGAGGTAATTGGTGTTTTCGCACTCGACGCGCGGAGCGGCGCCGAGGATGGTTTGCGGCTGCCACTTAGCCGCAAGCATGAATTTTTCCAGAGTCTGGTCCGTGTCCCAGGGACTTTCCAGCAGCCGGATGCGGCGTGCGCCGGCGCGTCCAAGCAGATGCACCACACTGCCGATGACGTCGGGATGAACCCACTGTGCCAGCTCGGTGGGCGAGTTCCCGAGG
>JAYTVY010000518.1:0-10983 GCA_043743755.1 Bryobacterales bacterium
GCTCGCGCAAGGGACCAGCGAGCGAGGCCCGGTCTATCGCCGCCGTTACGTAATCGGGTTGATTGAAGGCGAACTTGAGCAGCGAAGGAAGCTGCAGAGGATCAAACGTGAAGAGATAGGCACCGTCGCGGCCGATGGTGAGGGCACCGCTGGACTCGCGCCGCAGCAGGCCGCCGCCGAACGCCATCTGGTGGCTCCCATGACTCCAGAGGACATTATCGAGCAGCTCAAAGCTTCCATTGCGGTTGCTGTAGGAGTACGCGGCTGGGCTTCCCGGCAGCGTCACGGCTCTTCCGTTGTTGTCGCTGACCTGCAGGAAGGGAACCTCCGGATGCGCGCGGTTCCAATAGAGGTAGTCATTGCTGTAGCTGACCCGCGCTTCATTGATCAGATTCGGGCGGATGCTTCGGGTGTGGCTGAAGGCCAGCGCCCACAGGTTGTGATGCAGCGGGGTGACGAAGTCGGGATAAGGGGTCCAGATGAAATCAGGCTGGCCTAGCCGCGATAGGATCAGGCGTCCAAAGATGCGGTCCTTGCCGCCGGGGGGCGCATAGTCGAAGCGTTCGATGGCGAGTGTGCGGTCAACCGCCACCGGGGGGGCCAGGTTCAGAGTGCCGGTGAAATCGTTGGGGTTCGAGAACGGGGCCGGGTACTTCTTGAGCAGCCGGTCCGAAGCGCCGCCGGGCGCAAGAAAATCCTGCAGCGGCTGACCTGGAAAGATAAATGAAAAAGTACCCTGCACGCCGCGGCTGCGGAACTGGTCGAGGGAACTCAAGAAGAACAGGCGGTCCCGCAGGATGGGGCCGCCCACCACGAATCCCGTTTGCGCTTCTTTCTCGGGCGGCCGCGCGATACCTTTCAAATTATTCTGGAAATCGTTGGCATTCAGGGCGTCATTCTTGAAATAGAAATAGCCGTTGCCATGAAACGAATTCGACCCCGACCGCGTGATGGCGTTCGCGAGAAATCCCGAGGTCCGGCCGTACTCGGCGGAGAAGTTGTTCGTGGAGACGCGATACTCTTGAATCACTTCGGGCGGCAACTGGGCCAGCGGTCCGGTGATGACGTAGTTGTTGTTCTCGACGCCGTCCAGCAAATAATTCGAGGCCGAAGGCCGCTGGCCGTTCGCCGAAAGGCCGAGGCCGCGCCCGGTGGCGGCATCCGACGTCACGCCCGCCTGGGTCACCAGCATAGTGTAGACATCGCGGCCGCCCAGCGGCAGGGTGGCGATTTCGGCAGAATTGATCACGTCCGACACCGAGGTTTCAAGCGGCGCGCGCCGTCCTTTTTGCGCCTCGAAAGAGCCCGACTTGCTGCTGTCGACGTCCGGCCCGTAGAACGTGACCACCGTCTTGGCGCCTGGAAGAAATACGCTGTTGTATTGGCCGGCTTCCCAGACATCGGACAGCGGCCGCATGAGAAATTCGATCTCAAGGCGGCTGGCGACGGCCAGCTCCACGTCCTGAAGTTCCTGCGCCTGATACAGTGCCGTCTGGGCGCGCACGCGGTACAACCCAGGTGAGAGCAGCGGCAGCAGGTAGTAACCGTTCGGATCGCTCTGCGCCGAACCGGAGGCGAGGCCGTCGCCGTTCCAGCATGAGACGGTGGCTCCGCCGATGGGGCGGCCGGTACGAGAATTCACGAGGCGGCCCGAAATAATGCCCTGAGTGGTCTGGGCGAGGGCGCAGACGGAGAGCAGTCCCGAGAGCAGTACGAGCAGGCTAACGCGGCAGGTCATTAGAACAGTTCGCGAGTCCAGCGCGGCGAGAAGTAGCGTAGTAAGATAGGCTACCATGAAGCGCAAGTGGAAGCACTGGGTCATCTACGCATCCATTGCTCTTACGAGTGCAATCGGCGCGTGGATGCTCTCGGGAGTGGGCTTCTTTGAGCAGCTGAACCTCAAAACTTCCGACACGCAGTTCATTCTGCGAGGGTTAATCGACAGGAAATTCCCCTCCCTGGCGCGCAAGCCGAACACCGATATCATGCTGGTGGTTATCGATTCCAAGACGATGGAGGCGTTCCCGGAGCCGATGATCTTCTGGAATCCGCACTTCGCCGAGGCGATTGAAGCGGCGGCGACAGGTGGGGCCAAGGTTATCGCGATTGACCATGCGTTCGCCATCCCGGTGAGTGAGTATAGACTGGATCATGATCGCATCTTGAGCGAGGCGGTAATGAACCCCGGCGTCGCGGTGGTTCTCAATTACGTGCCGGAGGCGGCCACGCAGCACCAGGAGAACGCGGTACCGGCGAACATGCTGGCAGCTTCGCTCGGTTTCGCGGCGCTTCCGAATCTCACGGCCGATCAGGACGACTTCATCCGCAACCAGGAACTGCTGGCGGCTTCCGATAGCACCGTAACGCATATGTTCGCGCTTCGAACCGCCGAGAAATTCCTGGGCCAGGATGTCGTGATGAAAGACAACCGGCTGAGCCTTGCCGGCCACAGAATCCCCATCTCGCCGGAGCGCGCGATCACCATCCATTACACCGGAGGGCCCGACACCTTTCCGCGCGTCCCGCTTTCCGATTTCATCGGCGCCTTCAAGGCCGGCCGGAAAGATCAGCTGGAAGGGTGGGTGAAAGGCAAAGCGGTGCTGGTGGGGGACGACGACATAGCCGACCGCCACGCGACGCCGTTTTACACGTTCTCCCCGGGGGCGAATAAGTGGCTCACGGCGGGAGTGGAGATTCATGCCAACACGCTGCGCACGCTGCTGGATCGCGATTATCTGCTGCCGGCCTCGGGCTGGGCGCGCCTGCTGGCTCTGCTGCTGGTGACGGGGGCGGGCGTGATGATCTCCGGCGTGGGGGCGGCGCGGCATGCGGGGCTTTGGATAACGCTGGAGATTGCGCTGGTGCTGGCAGGCACGCAAGCCGTGTTCCGATCCGGCTGGATTCTATACGCGGCCGAATTGCTGGTGGGCCTGGCGCTGTGCGTTCTGGGGTCAGCGGTGTATCGGTTCTTTACCGCCGAGAAGCGCGGCAACTTGTTCCGGCAGGCGGTATCGGTGTTTGTCGGCAAGAAGGTGGCGAGCACGCTGGATGAAAGCGAAGCCATCGCCCACACCGGGACTCGTCAGATCTTAACCATTCTTTTCACCGATATACGGGGGTTCACGGCCTTCTGCGAATCCAAAGACCCCGCCGTTATCGTTGAACTGTTGAATCACTATCTGGCCACCATGGTGTCAATCATCGTCAAATACCAAGGTCATGTGAATAAGTTCATCGGGGATGGAATTCTGGCCATCTTCTCGGATGAAGAGTGCGTGGTGCCGGGCGACCACGCGCTGCGGGCAGTCCGCTGCGCCACGGAAATTGTCAGCACCGCGAATGACTTCAAGACAGGCGCTGGAATTCACACCGGGCCAGCGGTAGTGGGGAACATCGGCTCACCGGATAAAATGGAATATACGGTTCTCGGCGATACCGTGAACCTGGCCTCCCGCCTGGAAAGTCTGAACAAGGAGCACCACACGAGACTATTGATGAGCGGGGATACGCAGGCGATGCTAGGCGATGCGGTGGGCGTGGTGTGTCTGGGATCGGTGCCGGTTCGCGGCAAGAGCGAGCCGATTCCGCTCTACACGGTTGCCGCGCTCACTGACGTAGCGGAGCGTCCCGTGGTCACTTCTGTGTTGTCATGAAATCCCGAAATTTACTGATATCGATTGCGGCTGCGGCCATGCTGGCGCCGGCAGTGTGGGCGGACAAGGAAGATCCGGTGGGCTTGATTCTTTCGCCGGGCGGCAGCAAGGTGCTGCGCGCCGACACTCTGACGCCGCTGGGCGCGCGGGTAGGGGATCTGCTGTTCGCGGGGGACGGAATCCGGACGGCGGATTCGCCGGCGTCGTATTTGTTTTGTCCCGCCAAGGAGTCGGCAACGCTGGGGCCGGCATCGGAAGCGCGGTTCGACGCGAAACAGACCAAAGTAAAGACCGGAAAGCTGCTGGGCCAGAAGCCGGTATTGTCTTGCGCCCTGCCGCAGGCGATACGGGTGGCTAACGCCAGCCAGCAACACTACGGAGTTTCCATGACGCGCGGGGTGGCCGGCGACTTTCCGCCGGTGCCGCGCGCTCAGCTTCCGGCTGAGGCGATAGCGGAGCTGAAGACCAGCGATGACGCTCTGGCCGCGGATCCCAACGATGCCGCCGGCCATGTGGCGGCCGCCGCGGTGTATGAAAAGTACAAGCTGCCCGCGAATGCACTGTCCGAATATCAGAAGCTTCGCGCGCTTTGGCCGGAGGCCGAATGGCTGAAGGTGAAGATGTTCGAGCTGGAGAATGCGCTGGCGGAAGCGTCCGCGGCGAGTTCGGCGGCCAGCGCGGCGGCGGGGCGAACGTACGCGCTGCTGGTGGGCGTCTCGAAATATAAACATCCGGAAATCTCGCTGCAGTTCGCCAATGCGGACGCCGATCTGATGGGCAAGCTGCTGCACACCGCGCGCGGAGGCGGCCTGGGCGCCGACGATGTTCTGCTGCTTACCGACGAAAAGGCCACCACGGCCGCCGTCCGCAGCGGATTCCAGGACTTTATGAAGCGCCGCGCGGGCAAGAACGATACCATCGTGATCCTGCTGGCAGGCCATGGCACCGTGGATGCCAATAACGCATACATTCTCACCTACGACAGCGATCCACAGGATCTGAAGAGTACGGCGCTGGCGATGGCCGATTTGCAGCAACTCTTCCAGGAGCAACTCGCCCGAGTGGGCCGCGTGATCATTTTCGTCGACGTATGTAAAGCCGCTACGATCGGCACCATTCACAGCCAGAGCGTCAATGAACAAGTACAAACGCTGGACAAGGCTCCGGGCGATATGTTCCTGCTGATGGCTAGCCAGCCCGGGCAATTGTCCGTCGAGGGACCGGAATACGGCGGTGGTCATGGCGTGTTCAGTTACTTCATCGTCAAGGGCCTGCTGGGCGCGGCCGATGAAGACAAAAACGGCGTGGTGGATGCGGATGAGTTGAAGACCTACGTTACCGCGGAAGTCCGCAAGGCCACATCGCGAAGACAGATTCCCCGCGAGGGCGGCAAGTATCCGCCGGAGCTGAAGCTATCCGACACCACCAAGGCCGGCATGGAGATGGCGCATTTCCGGATGTTGTTCGATTCGCGCAACGGAGGCCCGCTGTACCTTGCGTCGGCGAGTCGGGACCCGGAGCCGTTCAGTCCCCAGGCGGAAGCAGACGTGAGCCAGTTCGAAGCCGCACTGGCTGGGCATCGCCTGCTGCCGGATCAACCGAACAGCGCGTTCGCGGCGCTTACGAAGCTGAAGAACCAGCTTTCGCCGGATCAATACAGGCTGAAGGAGAATCAACTGCGCGTGGCGCTGGAGGATGAGGCGCAGAAGGTGCTGCTCCGATATCTGGAAGGCGACAAGAATCCTCAGACGGAGCAGGACTTCGCATCGGGCGCGCGCTACATGACGGCGGCGCGCGAGTTGACGCGCGAATCGTTGTTCCTTGAGGGCCGCCAGGATTTTTACCAGGGCCGCGCGCTGTTGTTCGAGAAGAAATTTCCCGAGGCGGCCGGACTCCTGGAAAGCTCGGTGCGTATCGATCCGGCGGCGGCCTACGCTTACAACGCGCTGGGCATCGCGTATCTGGAGCAGGCCGATTTCGCGAAAGCGATTCCGGCGTTCCGCGACGCCGCCCGCCGGGCCAAACACTGGTCTTATCCGCTGCACAACCTGGCGCTGGCGTATGTCGAAACCGGCGACAACAAAGCGGCTATTCGCGCGTATCAAGATGCCATGCGGCTGACGCCGGATTATGCGTATCTGCCGTACAATCTGGGCCTGGTGTATCAGCGGATCAATCGCCGGAAAGAAGCGGAGGCTTCGTATCGCCAAGCCATCGAGCTGGAGCCGGAGCTGGCGCCGCCCTACAATGCGCTGGGAACGCTGAAGGCATCGGAAGGCAAACGCGCGGAGGCCGAGCGGCTGTATCGTCAAGCTCTGGAAAAAAAGCCTGGATTCGTAGAGGCGCGGTACAACCTGGGCCTGCTGCTGGCATCCGAAAAGTCGCGGCAGACAGAAGCGATTTCGCTCTGGCGCGAAAATGAGAACCAGGCGCCGGACTCGCTGCCTTCGCGGCTGAGCCTGGCGGAGACTCTGGCGGCGAGCGGCGACGCCAAGGGCGCGGCGGAGGAATATCGCGCGGTGCTGAAGTTGAAGCCGGGCTACATCGCGGCGAGGGTGGCGCTGGGCCGGCTGCTGGCTGCCTCCGGCGATCCCGAAGGCGCGCTGGTTGAGCTTCGCGAAGCTGTTCGTCTGGACGCCGGCAATTCAGCGACGTTCGAGCAGATCGGGGATATCGAGGCGGGCCGCGGACATGCGGCTGAAGCCGGGGCGGCGTATCAGACGGCGCTGGAGCAGGCGCCCGACCGGGCGGCGAAGAAGCGGATCGAGAAGAAGATGGGTGGGAAGCTGGGGCGTTGAACGCGGGTTATTCGGCGCAGCCCAGAAGCTGGGAATGGACGATGCGGTGAACTTGGGGAAGCCAGCCGGGGGGCTGGCCGCGGGCCGGGGGGCCCGCCGTACAAGGGATTACAAAAACCACCAGGTTCCGGGGCCGGTCGCGGGTTAGAATTTCCGCCACATTCAGCGCACGGCGGCGTTAATCCGGCAATGTAGCGGGCTGGGTAGATAAACTTGCTCGGATTCCCGCTCGATGGCGGCAAGAGGCGAGTATTGCGTGAGCTCCCGCGAGCCCAAACTCTTTCGTTGCGCGCGGATGATCTCAACTCGGGTAACACAATTATCCTGGCAATTCGGAACTTCCTGAGGGCCTTCTTCCCCCGCCGTTGTACACACGAAGTCCCGCTTGCTGAATCAACCCCCATCACAAGCCCTTCGCGGCCGGCTCACCCACGGCATGCGGTGGCGTGAGATCCTGGCGGAGACGGCCATGAGTTACGGACGCTTCTTTGACGAGTTGGAGCTGGGACAGTCATTTCGCCACTGGCCGGGCCGCACCATCACCGAATTCGACGATACGCTGTTCAGCCTGATGAGTATGAACCAGCATCCCTTGCACATCGACGAACATTATGCCGCTGGAACGCAGCACGGCCGGCGGCTGGTGGTGGGTCCACTGGTGATCGCGATCGCCGTGGGCCTCTCGCAGGCGGATATCGGCGGCCGCGCGCTGGCTGTGCTGGAATACCGCGATGTGGAGCATCTCGAGCCCGTGTTTCACGGCGACACGTTGTACGCGGAATCCACGGTGCTGGAGAAAGCCCTGGCCGAACCAGGGCGGGGAACGGTGACGGTGGAAACGCGCGCGGCGAACCAGCGCGGCGAAGTGGTGCTGAAGATGAAGCGCATCATCGTGACGCCGGTGAGGAATTCACAATGAGCACTTCCGCCGGCGAGCGCGAGCTGATGGTGAATACGGTGCGCCGGTTCGTCGATAACGAAGTGATCCCGGTGGCGTCGCGCCTGGAGCACGCCGGCGAATATCCGCACGCGCTGGTGGAGCAGATGAAGGCGCTGGGGCTGTTCGGGCTGAACGTTCCCGAGGAGTACGGCGGCGCGGGCGTGGATTACACCACCTACGCGCGCATCAACGAAGAGATCTCGCGCGGCTGGATGGGTCTGGCGGGCGTGCTGGGGACGCACTCGGTGCTCTGCGACGTGGTGACGAGATTCGGAACCGAGAATCAGAAGGGGCGATTCCTGCCTGGTCTGGCGCGCGGCGAGCGGCGCGGGGGCATCTGCCTGTCGGAGCCGAACGCGGGAACGGACCTGCAGGCCATCACCACCACGGCCCTGCGGCGCGGCGATGAGTATCGCGTGTCGGGATCGAAGATGTGGGTGACCAACGGCCGCTACGGCGATACGTTCCTGCTGCTGGCGCGCACCGATACGAACGCCGATCCGGCGTGGGCGGGCATGAGCGCCTTCGTAATCGAGAAGGGCGCGCCTGGATTTACCGTCAGCCGCGACATCGACAAGCTCGGCTATAAGACCGTGGAAACGTGCGAGCTGCATTTCGACGATTTTCCCGTCCCGGCCGCCAGCCTGATCGGCGGCGTGGAGGGCCAGGGCTTCAAACAGGCCATGACCGGACTGGAGAGCGAGCGCATCAGCGTGGCCGCGCGGGGGCTGGGCCTGGCGCGCGCCGCGTTCGAGGCGGCCATCGAATATTCGCAGCAGCGCGTTACTTTCGGGAAGCCCATTTGCGAACACCAGTCGATTCAAATCAAGCTGGCCGATATGGCCACTAAGATAGAGGCGTCGCGGCTGCTGATCTATTCGGCCGCCGAGAAGAAGGACCGCGGCGAGCGCTGCGACCTGGAAGCCGGCATGGCCAAGGTATTCGCCACCGACACCGCCGCCGAGGTGTCCTATGAAGCCATGCGAGTGCTGGGCGGCAACGGATATTCGAAGGATTTCCCGGTGGAGCGCTACTATCGCGATGCCCCGCTGCTGGTGATCGGCGGGGGCACCAATGAGCTGCAGCGGTTGATCATCGCGCGCAATTTGTTGCGCAAGTATAGCAAGGCGAGGACCTGACGGCGGTGGCGTTCGGACGCTACTACGAGGAATTTCACGCCGGCGATGTGTACCGGCATTGGCCCGGCCGGACCATCGCCGAATACGATAATATCTGGTTCTCGCTGTTGTCCATGAACCAGCATCCGCTGCACATCGACGCGAATTACGCGGGCGGGCGCTGTCCGGTGGTGGAGACGATGGTGTTCAGCCTGGCGGTGGGAATGAGCGTGGCCGATACCAGTGGGAAGACCATCGCGAACCTGGGCTATGAGCGCGTGACGTTTGAGCATCCGCTGTATCCGGGCGATTCGTTATACGCCGAAACGGAGGTGCTGGAGGTTCGCGAATCCAAGAGCCGGCCGGATCGGGGGCTGGTGTATGTGGAGACGCGAGCGTTCAATCAGGATCGGGTAAGAGTTCTGGTGCTGAGGAGGCGGTTTCTGGCGCCCAAGAAAGAGCGCGGCCCTGAGTAGTAGAATTTAGCTTGTCTCTATGATTCGCTTTCTGCAACGGCGTAACGCCACCTCACTGGGGCCGCTTGAGATCGCCGTGATGGAGATTCTCTGGGCGCACGGCGCCGGCAATGTGCGCGACGTCGCGCAAAAGCTTGAACGGCCGCTGGCGTACACCACGGTGATGACTACCCTGGACCGTTTGTACAAGAAGGGTCTGCTCACCCGCTCGAAATCCGAGCGCGCGTTTCTCTATGCGCCGCTGCTTTCCCGCGGTGAATGGGAACACAAGCGAGCCGGAGCGCTGATCGCGGGCTTTCTATCGGGACCTCAGCCGTCCGATCTGTTGATTTCCTCCCTGGTGGACGCCGTCGGCCAGCACGACGCCGCGCTGCTCGACGACCTGGAAAAGAAGATCAAGATGAAACGCAGAGAGCTGGAACGCGGGAGGAGGCCGTGAATCTTCCCTATCTTATCCGGCTCGTGTGCCTCTCGCTGGCAGCGTTCTTCCTGGTTCACTTGGCGCTGGGGGTGATAGTGTGGGCCATCACGCCGGCGGCGATTCGCGTGGCGAACCGAGCCCGTCCCCGTTGGGCGGCGCGTTTTCTGCTGCTGCTCAGGTTGCTGCCGTCCGGGGCCGCTCTCTTCGTAGTCGCGGGGTTGTGCGTGCCGAGTTACTTCCAGCTGGAGCCGGAGTCAGCCGAGCGGGTTGGCGCGGCGTGTTTCGTCGCGGCCCTGCTGGGACTCGGCATCTGGGTGATTTCCATCTTTCGCGGACTGCGCGCTTCCGAGCATTCGATGCGCTACCTGCGCGAATGCCGGAAGCGGATTTCGGGAAGGCGCTCGTCGCTCTGGATAATCGATGACGCCGGCCATGTCCTGGCGCTGGCGGGAATTGTCCGGCCGCGCCTGGTGATTTCACGAGACGTGTTGAGCGCGCTGGCGCCGCGCGAGCTGGCGGCCGCGCTGCGGCATGAGCGCGCCCATCAGAGGTCGCGAGACAACCTGAAACGCCTGATCCTGCTGCTGACACCGGGCCTGCTTCCGTTTTATCGCGGTTTTGAAACACTGGAATGCGGCTGGGCGAAGTTCACCGAATGGGCCGCGGACGACGCAGCGGCGGCGGGCGACTCCCGCCGTTCGCTGGCTCTCGCGGCGGCTCTGGTCCGGGTTGCGCGTCTCGGCGCAGGTTCGCAACCGTCTCCGCTCATGACCTCGCTGCTGGCCGGAGCGCAGGATCTTAGCGCGCGCGTGGAGCGGCTGTTACACCCGGCCCTCACGCCCGAACGGCAGACTCCGGCAGCGGCGCTGGGCGCGGCGCTCACGCTATCCGGATTAACGCTCGCAATACTGCTGCGGCCTGCGACGTTTGAATCCGTACATCGGGTGCTGGAGAATTTGATCCGTTAGGCTACAGGAATGATTCGCGCCGCCTTACTTTTTCCAATTACCGTGCTGGCGCTGTTCGCGCAAGGCGCGCCGGAACGCGTACGCGAACCGCGCCGGCAAACCACGCCGCTTGCCGAACAGTTTGCCTACCGGGAAACGACGCGCATCAATGGCGGAGCGGCCGTGATCACGGCCGTGGCGTCCGATGGACACCATATGGCGCGCACCAGCCCGCGCGAAGGCGAGGTAGTGGATCTGGACAAGCAAACCGCGACCAGCATCGATTACGTCAGGAAAGAATACTCGGTGATCACTTTGGCCGATCTGAAGAAGAGCACCGGCGCGCCCCAGTTCAAGACTTCCGTAACCAAGACCGGCAAGACAAAGGAGATATCCTGCTTTAATGTCTATCAAATCATTTTCAAGATCGAGGGCGGCGGAAAGAGCCTGACCGCCGATACGTGGATGCTGGGAGGCCTCAGCGGCTACGAGAATATCCTGCTCTTTCACCGGCTAGGCTTGCCGCCCGGACAAGGAGCGCTGATGTCCGAGCTGATGAAGCAGACCGCGAAAGAGATGGGGATCCCCATGCAACAAACCATCACCATCACGGGTGCGGGAAAACCCACG
>JAYTVY010000519.1:0-3824 GCA_043743755.1 Bryobacterales bacterium
CCCTAGAAGTCACCGCACTCCCCCCTACCTCACCAACGCCAGCGTAACCCCGTCCGCCACCGGCAGCATCACCGGCAGCACCCGCCCATCACTAACAATCGTCTTATTCATCTCCCGAATCGCCTCCGTAGCTTCATCCCTCTCCCCCGGATCCACCACACGCCCGCCCTGCAGCATATTATCCAGCGCAATCACGCCACCGCGCCGCACCAATCGCAAGCACTGCTCGTAGTAGCCCGAATATCCGGTCTTATCGGCGTCGATAAACGCGAAATCGAAAGTTCGCTCCCCGCCCGCCAGCAGTAGCTGGTCCAGTGTATCCGCGGCCGCGCCCAGTCGAAGGTCGATCTTCTCTCGTACCCCGGCCTCGCTCCAGTACCGCTTCGCCACAGCCGTATACTCCGCGCTCTTGTCGCACGCCACCACCCGGCCATCCTCCGGAAGCGCCAAGGCCACCGCCAGCGAGCTGTAACCGGTGAACACGCCGATATCCAGCGTCTTGCGGGCATTCAATATCCCCATCAGCAGGGCGAAGAACTGGCCCTGCTCCGGCGGAATCTGCATCACCGCATTCGGAAGCGCCGCCGTTTCCTCGCGTAAACGGCGCAGGATGTCGGGCTCCCGCAGCGAGGACGCCTGGATGTAATCGTGAATTTTGTCGTCGAGAAGATAGGACTTGGATGCCATGACCAATGGCCCCAGTGTAGCGTCCGCACAACGACAAAGAGCGGGACGGCCCGAAAGCCGTTCCCGCTCTTTTCTCGATGAAGTTATGAATGGAGGGTATGAGTCTAGCGCATCGCCACCGTTGCGATCGCGGCCGGAGTCTTGCTTATCTCGCGCTCTAGCTTACCCATGGGGAGGCTGTCGCCCACACCCTTGCCGGCGAACCAAAGCTCGGCCAGGAAGTACCGGTCGCCGTATTTGTGGAAGACCAGTTTGGATTCCTCGGTGCTGCCCCAGCGCTCGGGAGCGGACAAGGCCAGGATCGCTTTGCCGGTTTGATCGTTCAGGATCGCTACCGTCGCGCTACTGTATTGCTCCACCGTATAAGTCCCGGCGGGCAGCGTGGTGTCGCGGACGTTGAATGCAAATGGAATCTCAACGCGGCCGCGAGCCTTGGGTTGCGCTTGCAGCAACGAACTCCCCAGAACCGCGGAGAATCCGATCATCGTCAGTACACGGCTAAAATTCGTATTCATGTTAGTTCTCCTTCTTATGGTTGCGGGACGTTTTTCGCATTCCCCGTTACGCTGAGTACTAAGGCACGCGCAACGCCATCGGTATGTTGTTGACAGAGTGTGGCGAGGGGGCGGGGAGAGAACCGAAAGGATAGCGGACGCTATCCGAATGGGGCCTTAACGCCTGCCCCACAAAAGGGGAAGAGCGGGAGAGACCCGAAGGTCCCTCCCGCTCTTAGGGGGTACAACGCCGTGGTGCCGGTTACCGCATTGCCACCGTGGCCAGGGCGGCCGGCGACTTGCCGATCTCGCGTTCCAGTTTGCCCATGGGGACGCAATCGATGCCCGCGCCGCCGGTGAGCCACAGCTCGGACAGGAAGTACCGGTCTCCGTACTTGTGGAACACCAGCTTCGAGTCTTCGAAACGGCCCGAACGGTTGGCCGGCGCCATGGTCACCATGGATTCGCCGGTACTGTTATTCCGGATCTGGACCACCCCACTGGTGCCCGTTTCCTGCAGCGTGTAGCTCCCGGCCGGCAGCGCCGTGTTGTGGACGTAGAAACCGAACGGAATGTCGGCCTTTCCCGACGGCTTCGACTGCCCCACCATCAGCGAACTCCCCAGAACCGCGGAGAATCCGATTGTCATCAACAGACGGCCAAAATTCGTTTTCATGGTAGATCTCCTTTTTTGGTTTGCGGGGCGTTTCTTTGCGATCCCCGTTACGCTATGACTAAGGCACGCGCCTGCCCAAACCCGCGCGCGCTCCGAACTCAAGTCCGCGAAGTGCGATAAATTATTGAAATGGTGTTGCTTTGCTCGCTCGCGATCTTTCGAAGCGGCGCGCGCAACGTCCGCCTGGAGAACCAACAGGATAGTTTTCGCTAACCAATTGCTGAGCCGATCCCAGCCTCGCCTCGTCGCCGTGTCCGGGCCCCTCAAAGGCTCGATGTTTCCGCTCGCCGAAGGCGATTGGTCCGTCGGCCGCCTTGCCGGCAACGCGCTGTTTCTCGACGATTCAGGCGTATCGCGCCATCACTGCGTGTTCCATAGCGAAGGCGCGCGCTGCGTCGTCCGCGATCTGGACAGCCACAACGGCACGCTAGTGAACGGAAAGAGCGTCCGTGAGCAGGCCCTGGAAGATGGCGACCAGATCCGCATCGGCGCGTCTACCTTTCTCTTTCTCTCATTGCCCGCCGCCGGGGAAGGTGCCGCCGCGCCCGGCCCCGAGCCCAAGACCACGGAACTGCGCCTCGAGGATTCGCTCTATCTCTCTTCCGCCGAATGGAAACCGGTCGACTCCTCGGCGCGCGCTACCCAGGACCTTCGCACCCTGCTGCGCGTCGGCAATCTGCTGCATTCCTTGCGCGACCTGCGCGCTTCGGGCGACAACACCACGCACGATAATCTGGGCCGCCAGCTTTCTACCTTGCTGCTGGAGCTGATTCCCGCCGAGCGCGCCGCCGTGTTCGGTCTGGATCCAACTTCAGGCCCTTTCCGGCCCATCGCCACCGCGTTCGCCCGCGCGCTGCTGGAGAAAGTGGCCGTCTGGCTGGACGATGCCGACAGCATCGGCCGCTCCGTGCTGGCCGCCCCGCTGCTGGTTCGCGGCGAAGTGGCCGCCATTGTCTATTTGGATGGCGAGCGTTCGTTTGACAAGGGGCACCTCGAGTTTTTAACCGCCGTGGCTTCCATGGCCGCCATCGCATGGGAAAATGCGGAGCTGCTTTCGTGGCTGGAACAGGAAAACGAGCGCCTGCAGGAAGACCTGGGACTGGTTCACGACATGATCGGAACCAGCGAAAAAATCCGCGAGCTGCAGCGGCAGATCGCCAAAGTGGCGCCTTCCGGCTCCACGGTGCTCATCCTGGGCGAGAGCGGCACGGGGAAGGAACTGATCGCTCGGGCGCTGCATCGCAACAGTCCGCGCTCCGCTCGTCCCTTCATCGCCATCAACTGCGCCGCGCTCACCGAATCCCTGCTTGAGAGTGAGCTCTTCGGCCACGAAAAGGGCGCCTTCACCGGCGCCGTCGCGCTGAAGCGCGGCAAGCTGGAAACCGCAAACGGCGGCACCGTGTTTCTGGACGAGATCGGTGAGCTGCCGCTGGCCCTGCAAGCCAAGCTGCTGCGCGCCTTGCAGCAACGCGAGATTGAGCGCGTCGGCGGCACGCAAACCGTCAAGCTGGATATCCGTGTGGTGGCCGCCACCAATCGCGATCTCGAAGAATCCGCGAAAAAGGGCGAATTTCGCCAGGATCTGTACTACCGCCTCAACGTGGTCACCTTAAAAGCCCCGCCGCTGCGCAATCGTCCCGAAGACATTTTGCCGCTGGCCGAGCACTTCGCCAAGAAATATTCCGAGCAGTGCGGCCGCCGCATCACCGGCCTCGCGCCGCAAACTCGCGCCTGGCTCCAGAGCTACTCATGGCCCGGCAATGTGCGCGAGCTGGAAAATGCCATCGAGCGAGCCATGGTGCTTGGGTCGTCCGACCAGATCCTCCCCGAGGATCTCCCCGAACAAATCCGCGAGTCGCGCCCCGCCGATGTCACGGTGGGCCTCTACGAGGAAGCCGTGGAATCCGCCAAGCGCCACGTGGTAATTCGCGCTTTCGAGCAGACCGGATACGATCACGAACAGGCCG
>JAYTVY010000520.1:0-6123 GCA_043743755.1 Bryobacterales bacterium
GCGGAACGCTCCTGGGGATCTCAGGCTGCTCACCACGCTGCTGCCGGTGCTATTGGTTCTGGCTTTGATTCGCACTATTCCCAAGGTAAGCGCCCACACCGGTCCCAGCGCCAATTCCACGCCGGGTTTGGTCCAGATGGTGAACGATAAGTGGAAGGTCCTCCGGTCCAACATCATGAAGCGAGCGGGCGTCGAGTATGTGGACGACTTCCGGTCGGGCTTGGACGACTGGCAGGGCCGAACGAACCTGGCCACCCACTGGTCTTACGATGCGGCCGGATTCGTGCGGCCGGGGGCTCTGGCTTTGTACCAGCCCACGCTGGACCTTACCGACTACCGCTTCGAATTTCTGGGAGAAATCGACCAGAAGGCCCTAGGGTTCGTGTACCGGGCTGCCGATCTTGATAATTACTATGTGGTGAAACTAGTAGTGGCCAAACCGGGCCCGCTGCCGGTTGTACAGATGGTGCGGTACTCAGTGATCCACGGCAAGGAAGGGCCACGACAGCATAAGCCGCTGCCGTTCGCCACCCGGACCGATATGCTGTACCGGGTGAGGATGGAGGTACGGGGCCAGGATTTTGTGTTGATCGCACAGGACCAGGTGGTGGATGCGTGGTCCGACGCCGTCTTGAAGAAGGGCGGGGTGGGATTCTTTTCCGGCAAGGGCGAACAGGCCCGGATCCGCTGGGTGGAAGTCACCCACCAGTACGACCGGCTGGGCCGTCTGTGCGCGTATCTGACGCCGGGCGGGCCAGGGTAGAAAAACGACGAACCGACGAGGAACGCAGATGGCACAATCGAAATCGGCAGTAAAGGCGAATGGCGCGGACACAAACGGGCAGAGCAAGGGCACGCTGGCGCGGGCCGTCGCGCTGCATCTGGAAGGCAAGCCCAAGGAGGCGCTGGCGGAGATAGAGCGAGCGGCCGCGGCGGGCGAAGACGGTCCGGATCTGCTGGCCGCCAAAGCCCAAATCGAGTACGAACTGGAACTGTTTGACCGGGCGGCCTCCAGCTACGACAAGCTGCTGCGCGCCAAGCCGGGGCATCCGTCGGCACGTTTCAATGCGGCCGTTTGTCTGGAAAAGCTGGGACGCTGGAAGGAGGCGGCCGCGCAATTTCAGGCCGAGCTGGAATCGAATCCAGGCCGTACTGAAGCGCACCTGGGGCTGGCCATCTGCCTGCTTCACTCCGAGCAGCCGCAAAATGCCCGCGAGAGCTTCGAGCTGGTGCTGGAGCAAAAACCAGATCACGGCACGGCATTGTTCGGGCGAGCCGTGGCGCTGCAACTGGAATGGCGCTTCGACGAAGCGGCGGCGGTGTACCAGAAGATTCTGGCGGGTAACCCCACCTCCGAAGAATGCCTCACCAACCTGGTGGCCATCGGGATGGCCCGCAAGGATGCGGCTTCCACACGGGAATCGGCCGAGAAATTGCTCTCTATTCGCCCCTCTTCGCAAACCGCGCTGGAAGGCCTGGCCACTTGCGCATTTGCCGACAACGATTATTCCGCGGCGGCCGCCTTCTGCGCGAAGCTGGTGGAGACCGCGCCCGATAATTTCGACCGCTGGTACAACCTGGGCGTGGCGCACCACAAAACATCGCGGCTGGAAGAGGCCGCCAAGGCATATTCGGAAGCGCTGCGCGTGCGGCCGGACGCCAAGCAGGCGCACGTCAACCTGGGCGCCGTCTATCAGGAGCTCGGAGACTTAAAGAAAGCGCGCGCCGCTTACGAGCGCGCCTTGCAGATAGCCCCGGAGCTGTCCGATGTACTCTACAACCTGGCCGCCATGCTGGACCAGGAAGGCAACAAAGAGGAAGCCGAGCATTTGTACATGAAGCTGGTGGCCCGCAATCCGGAGCTGGAAGAAGCATGGTTCCGGCTGGGGTATCTGCGGTTCGAGCGCGCCGATTATCAAGGCAGCGCCGAGGCGTTCACTTCGGCGGTGGAGCGGCGGGCAAACTGGCAGGAAGCGCAATTGAACCTGGCGCTGGCATGCTGGAACAAAGGCGACCTGGATGGGGCGGCGAAGGGCTTCGAGGCCGTGCTGGCGGAGGATGCCAACGCGGTAGACGCTCTGCGGGGCCTCGCGGCCATTGCCGTACAGCGTGAGAATTTCGATGCGGCGCTGGATCATCAAGCGCGCCTGATCGAGCTAGGCGAGCGTGCTCCCGAACTGTTCTACAACACCGGCCTGCTGCTGCAGAAATCGGGTCAGCTGGACGACGCGGTACGGCTTTATCGCGAGGCTCTGGAAGAGCGCTCGGATTTCGCCGAGGCCCTGCTCAATCTAGGCCACGTACTGAAGAGCCAAGGCAAGCAGGAAGAAGCCCGAGAGTGCTGGCGTAAAGCGCTGGAGCACAAACCGGAATTGGCCCAGGCCTATTTCGCCGCCGGCCAGTAACAGGCGCCAGGCGGTTACTTCGCGTAGAACTTCTCGCGCGCTTCCAGGTACATCCGGACCGCGTCCTTTAGCGGCGGCATCGGCTGCACTCCGCGGTTCTCCATCTTGGCGTTCGACAGCGCCGAATACTTAGGCCTTCTCGCCGAAGTGCGGTACTCGCGTTCATTGGTTGGACGCAGCTCCGGCGACAGCCCGGCGGCGCTGAAGATGATCTTGGCGTAATCGAACCACGAGGTCGCGGTTCCGCCACCCACGTGAAACAGCCCGGTTTCACCGCGATCCACCAGGTCCGCGGTCCGCGCGGCCAGCAGCGGCGCATACGTCGGCGATGCCACGTGATCCTCAACCACGCGAATAGGCTGCGCGCTTCCGGCCAGCCGGAGCATCAGCTCGATAAAATTTCCGCGCGCCGTATTCAACCCGCCGGGACCGAACACTCCCGAGGTGCGGATGATCAACGGTTCATCGAGGTAGGCCTGAGCGTATAACTCGCCGGCCAGCTTGGAGACGGCGTAGGCCCCCTGAGGATGAGGCCGGTCCTCTTCGGTGTAGGGCCGTCCGGCGGTGCCGTCAAAGACGTAGTCGGTGGAGAAATGGACAAAGCGAGCGTCTACCTGCCGGCAGGCCATCGCCAGATTGCGCACCGCCAGGGCATTGGCCTGGAAGGCGGCCAGGGGCTCGCGCTCGGCTACGTCGACATGGTTGTAGGCGGCCGCGTTCAGGACTATCTGAGCTTCCAGATCCGCAAGGGCGCCTTCGACGCGCGCGCCATCGCTGACATCGACGGCGGAGCGGTCCAGGCCGGCCACGACGCAGCCGCGCGATTCAAATTCGCGCACTAATTCGACGCCGAGCTGCCCGCCGCTGCCGAATACAACAACTTTCGTTTTCGATTGCACTCAACGGCTAGAATACCGGATATCCGGGGCCCGCGTGCGCGGGTTAGCGGCGAGCGCCAGCTTCACAGAGGGCCTCGCGGGAGCGGGCCAAGTCCAGCAATCCGGAGAGCGCCTGATCGAGGTCGAGGCCGATGACGTACGACTCGCCTTCGAGTGCGCAATGGCAGACCTCGCCAAGAAAAAGCGCGTCCTGGGTTTCCACCTTCACGGCCGAGCCGGCCGCCACGGCGATGGGCGCCCGCACGCGCATCCCCCGCCCCGATAAATCCACGCCCCGCGCCGCAACCACCCGCACCCCCGCGTCGTCCAGCACCGTCAGAGTGATGGGTTCGTCCATTTGAATTCGAGTATCTCGGCGCCGGTCCATATGGATCTTATCGGACGGGACGGAGATCCTTTGCAGCGGATGTATGTGCTGCTATCTGCATTTCGATTCATAGCGTGCAGCGGCCCCCGGGCCGGTTTCCACGCTACCAGATATTCCCCGCTCCGGGCGTGTAGGAGCTGCCCACTACCGTCGCCGCCACCACCGTATCCGCCTTCAGCACGCCATGAAACTCCGACGATGCCGCATTAATGGTCAAGATTCCCGTACACACAACCTCGATTCCGCCCGGCCCCAGCTTTACCGAGTTCCCGTTCGAATCGGCGATGGTCACCGAACCAGCGCCATCTTCCAGCGTGATCCGCACGCCCGCCGCCGGCGGCTGATCCCGCGCGTTCCACAAGCTCCCGATCACGTACGGCAAGTCGGCGTCCCCGCCCTCAAATGCCACCAGAACCTCGGTTCCGATATCCGGAATAATCCGCGAACCCGCCGTCAAACCTGCCACTCTGGCCCATGACTGCGTATCGGGCGAGGCCGGAACCATCACCCTCACGCGCCCCTGCATCTCCGGATCACTGTTGTCGATGACCGTCGCCGGATACACACCGCCCATGGTTTGCATGCTTTCTCCTCCCGATCTTCACACCCGCGGACGGCACGGACAAGGCCGCCTTCCATGATATATTTGACCAGCTACAGAGGGAGGTCATCGGCATGAAACTCTCATTCTGGAAAACCGCTCTTCTTGTTTCGATGTTGCTGGCCGCCGGTTTAGGCGCTGGATTTGGTTTCGGTTCGTACTTCCGGCCTTCCCAATATCCTTCGCCAGCCACGATTCCCTGGGTAACGCCGCCGGGAGCAGATGGTTCGGCGGCCGCGGTCCAGGATCTGGAACGCCGCTACCAGTTGCTCAGAATTCGCATCGACGATGCGGCCGAAGCGGCCAAACGAATCGAGCAGCTTCTGACATTGCTGGTCACCCTGTCTACGCTTTACGCCATCGCGCTCGGCTTGAACTCCTATTTCGGCCTCAATCAGATTCTAGCTACGGCGAAGGAAGACTCGAAACGCGCCGTCGAAACCGCGAAAGAAGATTCCAAGCGAGTGCTGGATGGCGCAAAAAGAGAATTTGACGAGTTCAGAAACGAAATTCGCGAGAAGTATCCCCAGTTCGCCAACCTGCACACCAACCTTTACGATATGCTGGCGCGAATGGACTCGGTGTTCGAGAGCGGCCGCCCTTGGGAACACGCGTACTCGAGCAGGAGCCCCCGCGAGGTGGAAGCCATCAAGATGGCCGAGCTGCGGCTAGCCGGACTGGAAATATTCCGCGACTTCTCGGCCTATCATCCTTACGTGATGCGCATGTGTCACGGGCTGGGCCTTTTTTACAGCTCCAAGTTCACCAACGAACGGTTTAGAACCGACTGGGAACGCGCCTCGTTGTATTTCGATATGTCATCCGGGCTCGGCGAGCCCACGGCCGGTTTGTGGAAAGACATCGGTGTACACTTATCGCAGTTGGATGTGGCGGCCGACACGAGCCAGCCGGGCGTCCCACTCCTTCCCTTGGAGCCGCGAGAAGCCTCGCAAGTTCGCGAACAAGCCCGCCGGGCATTTGAGAGAAGCCTGCAATTGAATGCGGAAGAACCGGGCGCCCTCTTCGGGCTGGGTTGGATTGCGTACCGCGATTCCAACTGGGCTGAAGCGATTGACTGCTACGGTCGAGTGGCCGCAATCACCATCTGGCGCAGGGGAGAACGCGAGAAATTCTTGAAACACGCCTGGGCGAACAGCGCGAGATGCAGAACGCTTGCGGGGACAAATACTACCGTACAGGTGGCCACGGCGTTTCAGGAACTGCGGAAATCGAGGGAGGTCGCGGAGAGCCAGGATGAGCTGGCACAGTGGATAAAGGAAATTACCGAGGACGAGACGCTGGAACCTTTGTTAAAAGCACATCCTCAAGAGGCGGCTTCATTGCTCGCATGATGCCGCGGCCCGGCCCTGTATACAGCCCATCGGTGGTTTTATCTTTCGCATCCTATGCACCTGATTCAATCTACCACAATGGAGCAAGTTGACTCATGAACTCGCCCCATTCCCCGTGGATCTGGAAGCCCACCGCCGCCCAGATCGAACGCACCAACGTGTGGCGCTTCCTCACTCGCCTGGGCCTTCACTCGCGCGAGGAATTCCTGCAATACTCCACCGATCATCTTGAGGACTTCTGGGCTGAAATGGTGCGCGAAACCAACATCCGCTGGTTCCATCCGTTTGATTGCGTACTCGACACGTCTCGCGGCGTCGAGTGGGCTGACCTGGAACTTTATGCGATAGCCGGCGCGGTCCTCGGCGGGTGCAGCTTGCGCGGCGGCGAAGGGACCACGGTCGGCATCCTGATCGGCATCGTCATCCTGGCGCTGCTGCGAAACCTCACGAACATGTGGGGTATCCGGGCCGCCTGGGAGCCGGTCTTCATCGGCGGCGC
>JAYTVY010000521.1:0-3391 GCA_043743755.1 Bryobacterales bacterium
CGTTTCTGCCGAATCTGTGCCTGGGATGCGTAAGTTCTACCCGGTCATGGACCGGATCGGTGTTGGGAAGCATAGGTGTACCCTCTCTTCAAGGGGTCAAAGCAATTGATGTTCCAATGCCTTCAGCACTGGCATCCGGCGTGCTGCTTACACACACTGGGAGGACTTTATGACTTTGCGAAATGGATTGCTGGCCGGTGGAGTGGCGCTGCTGGCCGTGGTGGCCGCCGTAGGCTGGTCGCGCAAAAGCAGCGAGCCCGCGCCAATCATGGCAACCGTCCCTGGGCAAACAACGCCCGTATATGACGCGTATGGCCAGCCCGTGAACGGGACCTCGGCCGCTCCCGCGGTGGCATACGCGAATCCTCCGGCAAACGCCTATGCGAACCCTCCCGCGGTGGGTTACGCGGTTCGAGGCGAGACTGATCGCCAAACATACTATGCGGATCGCGATTCGTATGCGGACGAGCGGTATTACGCGGGAAGCCGCCGGCCGGTCCGGGTGGTGCATCAGTACGCCGCTGCGCCCGCGCCGGTAGTGGAGCGGCAGCGTGAACGTGAATACTACATCGATCGCCATGGCCATCGGCGGTCCACTGGGAAATCGGTGGCGATTGTGGCCGGAAGCGCGGCTGGCGGAGCGGCCATCGGCGCAATCGCGGGCGGCGGCAAGGGCGCGGGAATCGGCGCGCTAGCGGGCGGCGGCGCGGGTTTCATTTACGATCGTCTGACGCACAACCACGTACACTAATGGATCGCGTGCAGCGCCAGGTTCACGGCGATCATCAACACGGCCATGCCGGGGAGCAGGAGGAGCGCCTTCTTGAGGCGCTTCGGATCGCCCCCGGCGATCTGGCCGATAATGTGTGAGCTTACCGCGAGTCCAATCCAGCCGAACGTAATCACGATTCCCATTGCGGTGCCCGTCATTTTGGTGAACGTGTCCCCGACAATCGCGAGCGTGGTTGGGAACACCGGAGCCATGGCCATTCCAGCCAGGAACACCAGAATACCCGCGATCATCGGATCGCGGGTTTTCAGCATGAAGTAAGTGGTGATAGCCATCGCGATGGCGGCGCCCAGTGTGACGTTTAAAGCCGAGTAAGACTTCAGCACTTGCGAGATTCCCACGCGGCCCACCAGGATGCCGAGCGCGAATCCAAGGGATAAAATGTTCAGCGCTTTCGATTCGGGAATTCCCTGCGCGATCAAATGCTGCGCGAGCCAGTTCCAGACTCCTACTTCCGACGCGACGTAGAGAAAGAGGAACAAAGAGAGCAGCCACAACGCAGGCGAGCCAACCACGGATCCAATCTCGGAAAAGACGAAATTCTGGGCGCCGCTAGGACCCGGCATCGGCGTGAAGATGTGGATGATCAGGGTGATTCCGGTGAGGGTGGCCACCAGGTAAAGCAGCCGCACGGAATTGCGCGAGAGCAGGTTTGCGGAGATGAACGGCGTCGCGAGGCCGCCCAGGCCGAAGAACAGATTCAGCAAGTTGAGCGTGGTGCCGCGCTGCGCGGGGTTGACGTCGCTTACCAGCGCGTTCGCCGCGGTCACGATAATGCCGCCGCCGAGTCCGAGCAGGAACAAGTAGAACGCAACGGTGCTGAAGCCGGAGGATTTCGGCAGCAGGAAGAGCGCCAGCGTGATGACGGCGAGGCCCAGCACCAGGCCGACCTTTTTGCCTTCGTTATCGATCAAAGGGCCGACGGAAATGGAAGCCAGGATCAGGCCGATCGCCTGGCACAAAGCTATGGTTCCGTTCTGTTGGGGCGTGAACTTGAAGCGCTGGGAGAGGTCCGGCAGAATAGTGCCGAGCATGGCGGCGATCATGCCGTAAACAAAGATGGCCAGGATGACGGCGAGTATCAGCATAAGGAATCAGGTATATCACTTTGCGCGTTCGGCTGCTGGAGCACGGCGCGGGCGAGCGACTCGATGAGAGCCTCCAGGTCGGACGGCTGGGTCCGGTAATTTGTGATGCAGGCCCGCAATACGGGCTTGCCGCTGAAGACCGTAGTCGATATCCAGGCTTCGCCCGAGGAGACGACGCGCATGGCGATGGAGTGCGGATCGACGCCCGAGGGATGGGTGAAGCAGACCACTGGGAGCGGCGAATCGTTTTCGAGGAGCCAGCCCGCCGCGCGGAGCTTCTCGCGGAGCAGCGCGCCCATGGCGGTCTGGTGGCGGATGGCTTCGGCGTAACCGTCCCATCCGGCTACCAGGAGCGAAAGAAACAGCTTCATGCCGATGGCCCGGCGCGACCATTGCATGGTGTGGAGGTGCGGATCGACCACGTCGAGGCCCAGCGCTTCGCGCGGCATGTAAGCCGTCGGGGTGCGGAAGGTACGATCGAGGATATCGCGGTGGCGCGTGAGATAGAGGCCGGCGCCCATCGGCACGCTGAGGAATTTGTGGGCGTCGAAGGTGATGGAATCGGAGAGCTGGATGCCATCGAGCAGCGGGCGAAGTTCGGGAACCAGCGCGGCTGCCCCGCCCCAGGCGGCGTCGACGTGGAACCAGAGACCCTCGGAGCGAGCGATGCGGGCGAGTTCGGGCAACGGATCAATGGCGCCGGCGTTGGTGCTTCCAGCAGTGCCGATGAGCATGAACGGCGTAAAGCCGGCGGCGCGATCGCGGGCGATATCTTCGATGGGGTGGAGAGATTCGTAGCCGATGCCGGAAGTGCGCGCGGCCTTGAGAAACGAGTGGTGGCATTCGTCGGACGCGTAGAAGACAGGACGCGCGCCGGCTGCGCCGCGGGATGGGTAATCGGGAAAAGCGTGCGTTAACGCGGCAAGCAAAGCGGTGTGGTTGGCTTCCGCGCCGCCGGAGCAGAATGCGCCGTCGGCGCCGTCGGGATCATAGCCGAACTTCGCGCCGAATGCGCGTATTAAGTGTTGCTCCACTTCGACGGCGAAGGGGCTGTGGCTCCACGCGGCGAGTTGAGGATTGAACGCGGCTACCAGCGCGTCGGCGGCGATGCCCATGGTGGTGGGCGCGGGATTGAAGAGTCCGAAGTAGCGCGGGTGCGGCGTGTGGGTCTGCCAGGACCACAGTGATTCGGCGGCGAAGTCGAGCGCGGCGACGGGATCGACGGGACGCGTGAAATCGTGAGGGGCGAGGGCGGCGCGGATTTTGACCGGATCGAGCTGGGGGGTGACGCGGGAGTGTTCGATGGTGGCGGCGTAGTGCTCGAGGATGGCGCCAAGACGAGTCCAAAGTTGTGCGCGGGTAGCGGAGTCGAGCAGGAGGCTCTTCATCGGGGCGCGACGATCAAGGTGTCGGCGGCGCGAAGGGCGATGTGGAGCGGGCGTTCGGGGAGGGTGAGGGTGAAGGGGACCGGCTCGGCGGCGGCGGAGAGCCAGTACACTGTCTTTTTCTTGCC
>JAYTVY010000522.1:0-4236 GCA_043743755.1 Bryobacterales bacterium
CATTAAGGTAAAGCTTTTCCGAGCGCGGCAGAAGCTGCTCAAGGCGGCGCAACGCCTGAACCGCGGCGGCGGCCACGCGGCGCTCGGGGGCACGCAGTCTGGATTTTGATTGTGATACAACAGATCAAGCTGACGACAGAAAACGGACATTCGATCCGTGCGGGTTGTGTTAGAAGTGATTGCTTCATTTAAGGGAAGAGTTATGCATCAACCAATCAAGGATGGTCTTGAGGAATACCTTCGAGGCGCCGGTAAGGGAGCCAATCCCCGGGAATTCGACGCGCATTTAGCGGCATGCCAGCCGTGCGCCCAGGAACTGCGGCTGCTGGAGGCGCAGGCCTTGTGGCTGCGCTTGCTCCAGGATTCCGACGCAAAGGACGGCGAACCGCGCCCGGGTTTTTACGCGCGCGTGATGGACCGTATTGAACATGAATCGCCCCGGTCCATCTGGTCTGTCTTGTTGCAGCCGGCGTTTGGACGGCGGCTCGCCTTTGCCTCCGGCGCTCTGGCGCTGGTACTGGGCACTTATCTGGTTTCCACCGAGCCGGGCGAAGCGAACGGGCCGGATCAGCAGGGTGTGGTGATCTCCCAATTGAACCCCAGTACGGATCGCGATGCGGTCCTGGTAAACCTGGCGAGTTACCACGAATAAGGCGGTCATGATCGAACCCGACCGCGCCTCGTGGCAGAATCCGCGAATTTTGGGCCTTCTGCTTACCGTCTTCGTCCTCGGCGGCGTCGTCGGCGCGCTGGTTATGAAGGTGGAGCTGCATGACCGGCTGCACCGCGCCTCTGCCACCTATTCCCAACCTGCATTCGAAAAGCTAACTTATGAACGGCTGTGCAAGGATCTGAATCTCACCCCCGAGCAGTCCAGCCAGCTGCGCTCCATCCTGGACGATTACGTTAAGTACAACCAGAGCCTGCAGGATCAGGTTCAGGATGCGCGTGCCACCGGCAAGAGCCAGATCCTGCGCATTTTGAACGCCGATCAGAGGCAGCATTTTGAGCAGCTCGTGACCGAATTGCCGGCCCGCTGAGACCCCAGATTTGTCCCCAGATTTGTCTTGCAACGCCGATAGGGCGGTGATATCCTGGGGTCGGAACGTGGGTAGATTTAGGCTCCGCCGCAAGGCAAGAGTCCGCTAATTGCAACCACGCTAAAAAGTGCTAAAGGTGAGTCGGTCTTCACATCTCCTGCCCCTGCGGCCTTCGCGGCACAGGGGCTTTTTATTGGCCGGATCGCTTTAGAAGGGCAAGTGAAGTTATGAGTGATTGGCCGGATTCCGTTTCCAGCCTGCTGGGCCGCGAGGGAGAACTGGTATCGGTGCGGATCTCAGCGGACCCCAAGGTGCTCGAGGATCTCCTCGAAGCACTGGCGGGCTTGGACTTTCCCGTAAACCCGCAACTGCACCACAAGCCCGCTCTGGTTACGGTGGAGTTTCCCGCCTGGACCGCCCGTTTGGACGAAGTGCGCGCCGTCCTGCGAAAACACGGTTTCAATCCCGGAGCGCTAGAAGTCTCCGGCGTCCTAACCGCATCCATGTAGGGCGGACCCCCTGGTCCGCGCGGGGCCCCCTGGCCCCGCCGCCTTACTTCACCCGAAAATTCACCTCAATCGTCGCCATCACCGAGACCGGTTCACCCTTCTTCGTCGCCGGCTGGAAGCGCCATTGCTGCACGGCGATCACCGCGTTGCGATCCAGCCCGTCATCGAGAGGCCCCTTCACGGTGACATCGCGCGGAATCCCGTCGGCGCCAATCACAACCCCCAGAATCACGCGCCCTTCCACCTTTGCATCTCGAGCCGCTTGCGTGTAGGCCGGTTCCACCTTGGAGGTGACGTGCGGCGGCACGATATCGCCTCCCATTTTGTACACCTCCTCGGCCGGCAGCGGGCGAATCGCGCTCACCAGCAGCAACGCCAGCGGCAATGCGAGCATCGTAGAGCGGACCAGCCAGGGACCTGCCGCGCCGCGCCGCCGCACGGCAAACAGGTACGCAAACCGGCTCTTCAAGGATCCGGCGTCACGCGCGGCGGACATCGGACAGCCAAACAGCAGGCCGCTCGAAAATCCACGCGCGCTTTCCAGCAAAATTTCCGCGTAGGAAGCGGCGGGCACGCCCGCGTGCAGCACCGCGTCATCGCAGGCCAGCTCTTGTTCGCGCCGCAAGCGGGCGCTGAGAACCCAGGCCAATGGATGGAACCAGAACAGCGCCCGTGCCGCCGCCGCCAGCAGATTCGCCCACACGTCCCCGCGCTGCAAGTGCGCCAGCTCATGCATCAATACCACCCGCCGCCGGAAGGCATCCCAATTCGCGGCGTCCTTCGGAAGCAGGATGGCAGGATAGAGCAGCCCGCACGCCACTGGCGACGACACTTCGGCCGACCGCAATTGGGTCCGCATGGGCTCACTCGCCAGCGATCGCAATTCGCTCTCGTCCAGCCTTTCCGATCCGCGCCGCACCCGGACCGAAAGCCACCAGCCTCCCACCCAGCGCAGGGCGATCGCCAGAGCGCCCGCCAGCCAGACCGCCGGCAGCGCCTCGCGCCACGGAATTCCCGAAGGAATCGAAACACGCGCCAAGGTGGCGGCGGCGGCTGTGAAACGCGGCGTCCCGGTTACCACTTCCCAAGACGGGCTCGCCCAGGATACAAACGGTAACAGGATGACGCCCGCCAGCGCCGCCACGCACACCAGCGCCCGAACCGACGCCGCGCGATTCTTCAGTAGAGCAAGACACACCAGCGCCACCGTAAGCAGTATCGTCGCGCGCATGGTTACCAGAATTGCGAATGACATGTTACTTCTTCTCCTTCTTGGCCCGTTCAATCATCTGGGAGAGTTCGTCGAGTTCTTCCTTCGTGAGATCGAAAGCTCGCGGATCCAGAAACGCCGCCACGGCATCCTTCGCCGAGCCATCGAAAAACGTTCGCAGCAGCCGGTCAATGGCCGACCGGCGCGCCGCCGACCGTTCCACCGCCGGCAAATACACATACCGCAGCCCTTCCTCAACGTGCCTCACGTAGCCCTTGCGCTCCAGGACGCGCAGGATGGTCCTGACCGCCGAGTAGCTCGGCTGGCCCGGCATGCGCTCCTGAATCTCAGGCCCGGTAGCGCGGCCTTGCTCGAACAGAATGTCCATGATCTGCCGCTCGCGCCGGCTCATCTCGGAATCCGCGGATGGCTTCCCTGCCCTGCTCATAAATTAGCAACCTGCGTATAAATTAACAGATGAGGAACAAGGTGTCAAGAAGATAGTTGGAAGCCTGGCAGCTCATCCCGGACGGCTACAAAGAAGGGGAACCGCTTTTATCCTCGGCGGCGGGGCGCCCGGGCCACTCCCATCGCGCTGGTGTTGGATTATGGGGTGTTCTGTTACGCTGCCGCATTACGTACGCTTGCTGACGGGTCCGTGAATAATCCACGTGGCGTCATCGAATGCCGCTTTCTGAGCCGCGACCGTAAGGAAGCGTGACGAAAGCCATTCCCATCCACACCCGTACAGCGTCCACGCTTGCTTACGCGCGCGGCTCCGACGCGGCGGGAGAGTTGGTTACGAGGGGGCGGCGGCGTGGTTCACGAACTCCAATCGATGTATACTGAGCGGCGGCAGGTGACAGATGAAATTATTCTCGGTCCTGATGCTCCTGTGCGCGAGCCTGTTGTCAGCCGATTGCTTGTATCAGTGCCAGGGCCCCCTCTGCTCCGACTATTCGAATCACTCCGCCTTGTGCGAGGAAATGCGCGCCAAGTGCCAGGCCACCTGCTCCAGCAAGAAGTCCTACGGCGCAATCGCCTACAGCAGGAAGGATAAAGGCTCCGGCTGGTCCTATGGATGGGCGGATCAGGCGAAAGCCGAGAAGGTGGCGATGAAGAACTGCTCCGATCGCGGCACGGCCTGCGAAATCATCGTCTGGTATTTCAACAGCTGCGGCGCCGTTGCCGCGGACGGAAAGATCGTCACCTGGGGCCGGGAATCAAACAAACGCCGCGCCGAGCAAACCGCCTTGAGCGAATGCGCCAAGGCCGGCGGCAAGAAGTGCGCCATCGAAGTCTCGGAATGCTCGCTCAAGTAGCCGCGCGCATGTTCAGGGCAACACACCCGCGCCGAGCCGCGACCGTGAGGGAGCGTAATGACGACCGGTAACGTAGTTCACGCTACCTCCGCCTGACCACTTGCACCGCCACGCCGCCCAGCAGTTCCCGCACCGTCTTTCGTGTCACCGGATGC
>JAYTVY010000523.1:0-2723 GCA_043743755.1 Bryobacterales bacterium
TGTTAGGCATCTGGACGTTCTGCTGCTCTGTTTTCTGGATGCGGGCCTCGATATCGCGGACCGCATACATGTATTCGTCCATCTTTTTGCGGTCGGCCGATCCCAGCACGCTTTCCAGTCGCTTGGCGTCCCCCTGCACCGAATCGAGCACGCTCTTCTGATATCTTTCCTGGCGAGCGCGGACCACCGGGTCGCGTTCTACCTCGCCGCTCCCAAACAGGCGCTCGAAGACCGCGCGCGGCCGCACTTCCGGAGGATTCGGCGTCGAAGGCGTCCGCCACGAGATGCTGTTGCTGTAGGCGCAGCTATACCCGTTGTCGCAGTTGCCGCCTTGTATGCCCTCTTCGCAACCCAGTTCCAGCGAGGCAAACCGTGTCGCCCCGCCTACGGCACGGGCCGCGTATTGGTCCATCGACACGCCCGCTTCAAGATCCTTGCCGAAGGTCTTCTTGGGATGAGCCCCGGTCAAATAGCTGGCGCCGGCGCGGCCGTGATCGCCTGGCCCATCGCCCATCTCACGGCCTCCGTTCACCGTCAGCCCGCCCAGTATCGAGATATCTTGGCGATAAATTTCGAGCGGCTCCAGTGTGCGCGGCAGTTTTTCCGGCAGCGGGATGATGTCGTTTTCGGCCTTCAGGTACCACGAATCCACTTGGACGCCGTTCGGGAAATACACCACCGCCATGCGGGCTGGGCCCTTGGTGTCCGCCCGGCCGAGCGCGGGAATCATCGCGTCCAACATCGGCAGCGCGACCACACCGCCCACGCCTCGCAGAAAAGTACGCCTGGGGAGCTGCTTCTTAAAAATCACGTTCATGGTTTTACCACCTCCGCGCCTCTCATCTGAAATGGCTTGCTCTTCACGATTTCCATTACCAGCGCCGAAAACTTATAATCGTTTGCCGCCACCTGCTTGCTGATGGCATCTACCGTGGGCCGGTCAAAGCGTTCCAGGCCGCGTCCCAGACTATAGGTCAGCATCTTCTCGGTGACGTTGTGAACGAACGCATCGGACTGGCCTTTAAGAACCTCTTTCAGCCCCTTCGACCCGCTAAAGGTCTTGCCGCCGGGCAGCGTGCCCGCGGTCTCGATGGGAAAGTTACCGTCGTGAGTGCGATAGGCGCCCACGGCATCGTACGTCTCCAGGCCAAAGCCGATCGGGTCCATTACGTTGTGACACGGAGAGCAACTCGGATTCTTGCGGTGTTCTTCCAAACGCTGGCGCAGGGAGACCTCCGTGCCGATGTTCGACTCGTTCAACGAAGGAACATTCGCGGGCGGTGGTGGCGGCGGCGTGCCCAGCAGATTCTCCAGCACCCACTTGCCGCGTACCGGTGGTGAGGTCCGCGTGGGATAGGACGATACGGTGAGGATCGCTCCCTGCGTTAAAACCCCGCCCCGCTGTTCGCCATCGAGTGTGACCCGCTGGAACTCTTCGCCGTTGACTCCCACTATTCCGTAATGCCGGGCCAGCGGGCCGTTGACGAACGTGAACGGTGCGTCAATGAAGTCCAGAATGCTGCGGTCCTCTTTAATGATGGCTTCGACGAACATGCTGGTTTCGGTTCGCATGGCGTCGAGCAACTCATCGTCAACTGTGGGAAAGCGCTTGGGATCCGGCTTCGTACGCCCGAGGTTACGAAGCTGCAGCCATTGCGCCGCCCAATTGTCCACCAGGTTATGGGACTTGGGATCGGCCAGCATACGGCGCACCTGCGCCTCCAATACCGCGGGCTGCCGCAGCTTCTGTTCCTTGGCTGCACGCATCAATTCCTGGTCCGGCATGCTGGCCCACAGGAAGTAAGACAAGCGGGACGCCAATTCGTAGTCGCTCACCAGGTGCGCGGTCGCCGGGCCGGCCTTGGGTTGGGGGTCTGCCTCCACACGGAAGAGGAAATCGGGGGACGCCAGAATCGCCTGCAGCGCCAGCCGCACACCCTCCTCCAGCCGGTCGCCTTCGCGTTGCGCCAGCTCCACCAGGCTCATTTTCGAAGCCAGTTCCGCTTCGGTCGCGGGACGCCGGTAAGCGCGTTCCATTAGGTTGCTCACCACGGTTCGGGCGCATTGCGCATTGTGTTTGCCGGGCGGGTGGCCGCAGATAAATATCTTCTTATAGGTCTCAGGGGGGTCGGCGCTTGGGTTGTAGGGCCCGACGATTTCGAGATAATCCACAAACAAGCCGCGGCGCATATCCGGATTGATATTCTCGCGGGGATCTTTCAGATCCGCCAGTTCGGGAAATGAGGCACGCAGGAAATGCTCTCCGGCCTTGACCGGCGCCCGCGTTACAAACTCGCCGCGCGAGTAGCCAAAGTTGCCGTCGCCCTCGATCACCTCGCTGATCACCGGTTTCCCATCCACCGCGAAAATGAGCTTGCGTGGAGGCGCCGCCTTGCGCGAGGCTTCTTCGCGGGCCTTCAATTGCTCCGGAGTTACTTCGCGCGGGCCCTGCGCGGCGGCGCCGGCCTTCAGGCGCTCCGCCCGAGCTTGCTCGAATCTCTTTCTCCGTTCCTCAGCCAAGCGCGCCTTTTCTTCGTCCGTCAAGTCACTGGCCGCGCCGCGATAGTTCGCAACGCGAAGCCGGAATTCGTATTCGCCATCCACCGGCGATACCCACTTCCCGTACATCGCACCGCGCAGCGAGTACGGCAGATAGATACCGGCATTTCCCGAGGAAAGCACGTCATTGGCGTCGGGAGAGCGCCGGCTTAACAGGCGGGCGA
>JAYTVY010000524.1:0-3174 GCA_043743755.1 Bryobacterales bacterium
GACACGTCGGTGGAAAATTGGCGGATCTGCTCGAAGGAGAGATTGAGCCGGCCCATCATGCGATTGAAAGCCTCCACCAGCCGGTCCAGCTCATCGCCCGCGCCGCGTAAAGGAATCCGCATATCGAGGTTGGAATGCGTGATGTGCTGGGCGGTCTCGGCCACCGAATTAACAGGAGCGAGAGCGCGCCCCGCCATGAACCATCCGAGCAGGCCGCTGAAGACTACGATCGCCGGGACCACGAACAGATAGTTTCGCGTGAAGCCGTCGAGGATTTTGCGGTTGTCCCCGATGGAGCGGCCAATGGCGAGATAGTAAACCTGCCGCTTCGGACCGTAGAACGGACCAGCCCGCACCAGGTAGGGCGTGCCGTCCTGGTCTGTCCGCACGCGGAGGGATTTTGTGCCGGACTTCAAGATTCTGCCTATGTCGTCCGCGCTGTCAAAGCCAAGGCTTTCGTAAATGGTGGAGTACTGCAGCTTATGACCTTGCGAATCGGCCAGCATGTAAACGTGCTTCAGACGCGTAACCAGAAAGTCTTCGTCGGGATCGGTGGAATCGTAAGCCCAATCCGGGCCGGTATCCTTGAACTCGAAGTAGCCTTTGGCCGCTCCCCATTCCTCTTCGAGAATGTTTTCGGACTGCGCCTGGAGGATGGTGTTGAGCGTCTGGCGGAAGACAAAACCAAGCGCCACCACCAGCACGGCGAAGAACGCCACATAGCTGAAGGCGAGCCGGAAGCGGAGGCCGCGCGTGCCTCGCAAGAGGCGCCGGATCATGGCTGGGGCTGCTCGGCGGCCTTGGTTTCAGCGGGCTTTTCGGGATTGTCCAGCATGTAGCCGATACCGCGCACGGTGTGGATCATTTTGGAAGTCCACTTATCGTCGATCTTGCTGCGCAAATGCCGGATGTAGACGTCCACGATATTGGTGAGCCCGTCGTAATCCATGTCCCAGACGTGCTCGACGATCATGGTGCGGCTGAGGGGGCGGCCGCGATTGCGCATCATGTATTCGAGGATGCTGAATTCCTTGGGCGCCAGCTCGATGTTCTCATTGGCGCGCGTGACGCGCCGGCGGATGCAATCGAGCGCGAGGTCGCCTACCTGGAGGCGCTCGGGTGTGGGCTGGCCGCGCCGCAGCAGGACCCGAACGCGGGCCAGCAGCTCGACAAATGCGAACGGCTTGGTGAGATAGTCGTCGGCGCCGAGCTCCAGGCCCTTCACGCGGTCATCCACGGCGTCGCGCGCGCTGAGGATCAGCACCGGCGGGCTGGCTTTACGATTGCGTATTTTCTGGAGCAGCGTCAGCCCGTCGGTATCGGGCAGCATCAGGTCCAGAATGGTCAGGTCATACTCGGTGGCGTGGACCAGCTCCATCGCGGTGGCGCCGTCGCCCGCGACATCCACCGCGTATCCGGCGCTCTCCAGGCCCCGCGACAGAAAGTCCTGGATGCGCTTTTCGTCCTCGACGATCAGAATTCTCATGGCTTCTCTATTATCATCGCGCCTGGGAGTGGTGCGGCGCTAGCGCTCCAGATCCTCGTGGCAGGTCTTGCAATTGATGGAAACCCGGCTCTTGCGGTGGCAGCCCATGCACGTCCCCATGGAAATATTAAGATCCTTCGGAGTTAAAGCCTCGCTTCGTGCCACCGCGGAGTGGCATCCATCGCAGCTGACATTACCATCCAGATGGACGCGATGGCTGAAAACCACGTTGCCGGGAATCTGAAACACCGGCCGCCAGGGAATCGGCTGCTTGCCGTCGGCGAAGACTTTCAGCTTCCGAATCGCGGGTTTCTCCGTGGCGATGGAGGCATGGCAGGCCATGCATTTGGACACCGCCGGAAGCGCCATGGATTCCCCGGGATCGGGATTGGCGTGGCAGTCCTTGCACTTGACGCCCAGAGCGGCGTGCTGCTTGTGGCTGAAGGGGAGGGGTTGGTCGGCCGCGAAGGTGGCGGTTACGCCGAGGCAGACGATACCGAGGAAACGGATCAGCGGTAGAGATCGTCGCATTCAAGGTCTTTAAGATCTCACCAGTCGTGGCCCTCGCGAATCACAAAATGCCCTTCCGCATCTGCTCCGCCAGATACTCCGACGCACGCATCGCCAGCGCGCAGATGGTTAGCGTGGGATTTTGCGAGCCACCTGTAGTGAACGAACTGCCATCCATGACGAACAGATTTTTCACGTCATGGGCCTGATTGAATTTGTTCAGGACTGACGTCTTCGGATTCGCGCCCATGCGGCAGGTGCCCAGTTCGTGGATGCTCTCGCCGGGCGGAACCATCTCCCAGTGCTTCGAGAGCACCTCGAAGCCCGCGCCATGGCAAAGCTCCTCGGCGACGCGCATGGAGTCCTTGGCCATTTCGAATTCGTTATCGGTATACCGCTGCGTAATGTGGAGCGTGGGAATGCCCCACTCATCCTTCACACTCGGATTGATCCGCACGTGATGCTCGAAACGGGGCAGCACGGTACCCATGGTGGTCATCTCAAAGGCGGATCCCTCGGCGTCGGCGAGCGCTTTGAGCAGCGGATCGCCGTACAGCGGAAAGAGCCGTGCGGGCGGAGTGCCCCCGCTTCCAAAATCGCAGGCGTATCCGCGAATGAAGTTCTTTTCGCGGCTCGCCAGGTTGCGGAAGCGCGGGATGTAACCGGCTCCGCCCATCAGACCGCGCGGCGGCTTGCCTCCGCGAGCCTCGGGCACGGACGCTTGCACCACGCCTTTGACGTAGAACTGATCGAACAAATAGTGCCCCAGCGCGCCGCTGGAGTTTGCAAGACTTGAATTCAGCAGCAGGCGCGTGCTCTCCAGACACGATGCGCCCACCACCACCACGCGCGCCGGCGCTTGAAACTCGCGCTTGGACACGCGATCGAGAAACGCCACTCCGTTCACCAGGCCGGTGTTCTTATCCACCGTAATCTCGCGCGCCACCGCATTGGGAATAATGCGCAGCTTGCCGGTCGCAAGCGCCTGCGGCAGCAGCAGATTCACCGAGCTCGCCAGCGTCCCGGTGGCGCGGCGCGGCTTGGTGGTGGGAACGTTCATGCGTTTCGCCGATTCGAGAAAGCGCTGGATGCTGAGGCTGTCGCGCGAATCGTCTTCGAGGAAGACGCCGTCGGGAATCTGCGGGAAGCCCTCCTTGCGTCCGGCCACGCGCAGCATT
>JAYTVY010000525.1:0-4201 GCA_043743755.1 Bryobacterales bacterium
CCGAAACGCAGCAGACCCTGGTACTGAACCGCTTGCGCGGGCGCATCGCCGCTCACCTCCATCAAGCACGCGGGGGCTCCCTGGGAGCTGGGACTCGCCTAGACGCAGCAGGTCCTGGTGTTAAACGATTTGCGCAGCCGGATTCGCGTGCAGACCGACGGCAAGCTGCAGACCGGACGCGACGTGGCCATCGCCGCGCTGCTGGGCGCCGAAGAGTTCGGCTTCTCCACCGCGCCGCTGGTATCGCTGGGCTGCATCATGATGCGCAAGTGCCATCTCAATACGTGCCCGGTGGGCATCGCCACGCAAGATCCGGCGCTTCGCAAGAAGTTTCAAGGCCAGCCCGAGGATGTGATCAACTACTTCTTCTTCGTCGCCGAAGAGCTGCGGCAAATCATGGCGCAGCTTGGATTCCGCAACCTGAACGAGATGATCGGCCGCGTCGATTGCATCGAAATGCGCCCGGCAGTGGATCACTGGAAAGCGCGCGGTCTGGACTTTTCATCTATCCTGTACAATCCGCAGGTTCCGCTGCGTGTGGGCCGCCGCTGCACCGTGGCGCAGGATCACGGACTGGAACAGGCCCTGGATTACAAGCTGATCTCGCACGCCAAGGACGCGCTGGAGCACGGAACTCCCGTGGAGTTTAAACTGCCTATCCGCAACGTGCACCGGACGGTAGGCGCGATGCTGAGCGGCGAGATCGCGCGCCGTTACGGATCCAAGGGCCTGCCCGAGGATACCGTGCGATTCGAGTTCAACGGTTCCGCGGGTCAAAGCTTCGGAGCCTTCTTAGCCAAGGGCGTGACGCTGGTGCTCGAAGGCGACTCCAACGATTACGTCGGCAAGGGTCTCTCGGGCGGCAAGCTGATTGTCTATCCGCCCAAGACATCGGAGTTCCAGCCCGAGGAGAACATCCTGGTGGGCAACGTAGTGCTCTACGGCGCCACCAGCGGCGAGGCATTCTTCAACGGCATGGCCGGCGAACGATTCGCGGTGCGCAATTCGGGCGCCACCGCCGTAGTGGAAGGCGTAGGCGATCACGGCTGCGAGTACATGACCAAGGGCCTGGTAGTAGTGCTCGGCAAAGCGGGCCGCAACTTCGCGGCTGGCATGACCGGCGGCCTGGCCTTCGTGCTGGACGATACCGGCGAGTTCGCATCGGTGCATTGCAACCGCGCCAGCGTGGACTTGGAGCCGGTAATCGACCAAGCCGACATCCATGCTCTCGAGACCCTGATCGCACGCCACTTCGAGGCCACCGGCAGCCCCCGCGCAAAATGGGTGCTGGACCATTGGGCCACCATGCTCCCGAAATTCGTAAAAGTATTCCCCCACGAATACAAGCGTGTCTTAGGGATCGCCCGCACCGCGCCGCGCGCGTCAGCAAGCGTACCGCCTCCCACACCCACGCACACGGCCGAGGTCGCCCGTGGGTAAAATCACCGGCTTCCTCGAGTACACCCGCGAGCTCCCCCCACGCCGCCCCGTCGCCGAACGCATCAACGATTGGTTCGAAGTCTATCAGGACTTCCCGCAAGATAAAGTCCGCACGCAAGGCGCCCGTTGCATGGATTGCGGGGTGCCCTTCTGCCACACCGGCTGCCCGCTCGAAAACATCATTCCGGACTGGAACGATTTCGTCTATCGCGACCGCTGGCGCGAGGCGATTCGCGTCTTGCACGCCACCAACAATTTCCCCGAGTTCACCGGCCGCATCTGTCCCGCGCCGTGCGAGGCCGCCTGTGTTTTGGGAATCAGCGAACCTCCGGTAGCCATCAAGCAGATCGAAAAAGCGATTATCGAACACGCCTGGAGCGAGGGCTGGATACAACCGGAACCGCCCCCCGAATATACCGGCCAGCGCGTCGCGGTAATCGGATCGGGACCAGCGGGCCTCGCCGCGGCGCAGCAACTGAATCGCGCGGGTCATCGCGTAACGGTGTTTGAGAAGGAAGATCGCGTGGGCGGCCTGCTGCGATACGGCATCCCCGAATTCAAAATGGAAAAGTGGGTGCTGGATCGTCGGCTCCGGCAGCTCGAGGCCGAGGGCGTGAAGTTCCAGACCGGCGTACATGTCGGCGTCTCGTTTGGAGTGGACGAGCTGCGGCGCGATTTCGATGCGGTGTTACTGGCCGCGGGCGCGGAGCAACCTCGGGACCTGGCGGTTCCCGGCCGCGAGCTGAACGGAATTCATTACGCCATGGAGTTCTTGCCGCAGCAGAACCGCGTCTGTGCCGGGGATCGAGTTACAAGCCAGATTATGGCCGATGGGAAGCACGTGATCATCATCGGCGGAGGCGATACCGGAGCCGACTGCCTGGGGACATCGCACCGGCAGAAACCCGCATCCGTGCATCAGTTCGAGATTCTTCCCATGCCCCCTCAGCAGCGGTCTGAATCAACTCCGTGGCCGCTATGGCCTCTCCAGTTGCGTGAAGAAAGCTCTCACGAGGAAGGTGGCACGCGCAAATGGAATATCGCCACCACACGCTTCTCCGGCGATCCGCAAGGCAATGTCAAAAAGCTGCACGCCGTCCGGGTGGGCGCGCCGCCGCATTTTGAACCCATCGCCGGGTCCGAATTTGACCTGGACGCCGACCTGGTTCTGCTCGCGATGGGGTTCAGCGGTCCGGTACGAAACGGCCTGGTGGATCAGCTGGGAGTGCGCCTGGATGGCTGCGGCAACATCGAGACGGACGCGAATTTCATGACCTCGATAGAGGGCGTGTTCGCGGCCGGCGACGCGCGGCGCGGGCAGTCTCTGGTGGTGTGGGCTATCGACGAGGGCCGCAAGGCCGCCGCGGGCGTACGCCAATGGCTCCGGTCACGGCAGATCGTCGAGTGATTTTCAGCGGTCTCTTTATGGCTTCCACTGATCCAGCGGCGTCCACACCGAATCGTCGTCGGCGCTGCATTCGGCAAGTGTGCTATTCGAGCAGACGTCCATCGCGTAGATCGGATGTATTTCCCACAGCGACTGCCGTTTTGGATTCGATGCCACCGCCGTCCGGCCGGTACACGGGACGTGACTTGCGTCGAAAAATAACTGCCCCGTAATTCGCAGTGGAAACTTCGTAATTGCCGGCGGCTTTTTGCCGCCTTTGCCGGGCTTCGGGAGCACATGGAATACCGGACTCCACGCCTTGGGACGGAAATGCGGACTGATCTCGGCCGTCACGCTGGTGCATTCGTTCGCCCCAAACTTCAGCCCCATGGCCATATGGACGTCATTCAAAAGCGCGCCCTTGTTCTTGCAGTTTACGCTCTCCCCGCTGGAAACGTCGGCGGGATGAGTCTCGATGATGAATACCGCCATCCGCACCAGCGTGCCTTCACCCACGGTCTTGTCTCCAAGGGTGAAGTCCTGAAGCACGGCCCGGTCGGTGGGAACCTCGGACTCCCCGCCGAACGTAACCCCTTTAGTCACGGCGTCGGCCTGGAGCTGCTTCAGGTCGTCCGGCGTTACCGTAACCGGGGTCCCAGTGGCACAGAAGTTGTTCTTCGCCAGGTTCTGCATCCCGCCGGGCGTGTCCGCCGCCGCACACCCCGAGTCGCCGCACTTGTCGTCGATGACTAGGCCGTCCTGCTTGATGGAATCGAACGGCAGCGTGCAGGCCGGAGCGAAAGACGCCACCGGGCAAGAGCTGGCTTTAGGTTTGGCCTTCGCCTTGGCCTTGGGCTGGGCGGAGGCCCCCAAAGCTAGCAGGCAGGAACAGATTCCAAGCAGAAAACGATTGCGCATTTAGACTCTCCTGAATTGATTGAGCGTATGGGATTCTGGAGAGAATGTCAAGGCTTGCCAGGATTGGGGTGGCTCAGAGCGAGGCCAGCCACTCGGCTTTCCACTGCTCCGAGCTCTTGCCCGTGGCGTCCAGCATCTGGGTTTCGAAATCGGCGGCGGGGATCAGCAGACGGACTTTCTCCATCCCCGCTTTATCGGCGAGGTACTTCACAAAGGACTGCGCCATCACGTAGAACGGCGCGGCCACGTTGGAACGGTCATACGAGATGGCCGGCGGCTCGCCGTGTTTTCCGATATACGGCAGCACTGCCTGGCCGCGTTCGCCATTCACCCAGCGCGCGGCGTCGCGATCAATGCCGCGGTTGCCGTGGCGCGCGAAAATGATTCCGTCATAGCCGCCGCGATTTTCGCTGATCCAGCTCTGCAAGTATGACGCCAGCCCCTCGCTGAACCACA
>JAYTVY010000526.1:0-6641 GCA_043743755.1 Bryobacterales bacterium
GTACTTTCTTTGGAGCGGCCCTCCGGATGAAGAACTGTTCCGCCTGGCACAGCGCAATGAGCTGCACAGGCCGGCGGTACTCACGGCGCAAGTAACGCGCATGCTGGCCGATGCTAAATCCAGCCGGCTGGTGGAGAATTTCGCCGGGCAGTGGCTGGAGCTGCGGAATCTGGAGAGCGTCAAGCCCGATCCCGCGCGCTTCCCGGGGTTCGACGACGCGCTGCGCAAGGATATGCGCCGTGAGACTGAGCTGTTCTTCGAAGCGGTGATTCATGAGGACCGCAGTATTCTGGACTTCATCGATGCGAAGTTCACGTTTCTCAATGAGCGCCTGGCGAAGCATTACGGCATTTCCGGAGTTACGGGAAACGAACTGCGAAAAGTGGTATTAACCGACGACCGCCGGGGCGGCGTGCTGACACAAGCCAGCGTGTTGACGGTATCGTCTTACGCCACCCGGACTTCGCCGGTGATACGGGGGAAGTTCCTGCTGGAGAACATTCTCAATGCTGCGCCGCCGCCTCCGCCGGCGAATGTGCCGAACCTGGATGAGGCTGCCGTAGGAACCACGGCGTCTTTGCGCGAGCAGCTGGAGAAACACCGGTCGGGATCATGCGCGTCTTGCCATGCGCGGATGGATCCGCTGGGATTCGGCCTGGAGAATTTCGACGCAATCGGGCGCTGGCGTGAGTTTGACGGCAAGTTCCCGGTGGACGCGGGCGGGACGCTGCCCAACGGGAAAACCTTTACCGGGCCTGCGCAGCTGAAACAGATTCTGAAAGCGGACAGCGCCGCCTTCGCGGGCTGCCTTTCCGAGAAGCTGCTCACTTACGCGCTGGGCCGCGGGCTGGAACGCTATGACCGGCCCGCTGTACAATTAATCAGCCGGCGTGTTGCGGAGGACGAGTACCGATTTTCGCGGCTGGTGCAGGAAATAGTGAGCAGCCGGCCATTCCAGATGCGGCGGGGCGAAGGCGTAAAGGGAGGCCCATAACGATGTTCGTCACGCAGAAACACCTCTCGCGGCGGGCATTGCTGCGCGGGATGGGCGCCGCGATCGCGCTGCCCTTGCTGGATTCCATGGCGCCGGCGTTCGCAGCAACCGAGGGCTCGAAAGCGCCGCTGCGCATGGCATTCGTCTACGTCCCGAACGGCATCGTGATGAAGGACTGGACCCCGGCGCAGGACGGCGCCGCGTTTGACCTGCCCCGTCTGCTGAAGCCCTTGGAGCCGCATCGCGACCGCATGCTGGTGCTTTCCGGCCTGACGCACAAAAATGGTTTCGAGCTGGGCGATGGTCCGGGCGACCACGCGCGCGCGGCTGCGACATTTCTCACCGGAGTACATCCCAAGAAGACCGCCGGAGCCGACATTGTTTCGGGCATCTCGGTGGATCAGGTGGCGGCGCAGAGGATCGGCGGCGGCACGAAATTCGCGTCGCTCGAACTCGGGTGTGAGGACGGACGGCTGGCAGGCAACTGCGATTCCGGTTACAGCTGCGCCTACACGAACAGCATCTCCTGGCGGACGCCATCGACGCCGCTGCCGCCGGAAGTGAATCCACGACTGGTGTTCGAGCGACTCTTCGGCGACGCCGGCGAGAGTCCCGCGGTGCGCGCGAAACGGCGCATGTACAACCGGAGCATCCTCGATTTCGTGCGCGAAGATACGGAGCGCCTGACGGGCAAGCTGGGGCCCACCGATCGCCGCAAGATGGACGAGTACTTGTCGGCGGTGCGTGAAATCGAGCGGCGAATTGAAAACGCCGAGCGCGATAACCGCGAGTTCGTGCCGTCGATGGAGAAGCCCGACGGCGTCCCGGCCGAGTTCGCGGAGCACGTGCGCTTGATGTTCGATCTGCTGGCGGTGGCATTTCAATCCGGACTGACGCGCGTCTCTACTTTGATGATTGGCCGCGAAGGAAGCACGCGGACCTATCGCGAGATCGGCGTGCCCGACCCGCATCATCCCCTGACGCACCACCGCAACAATCCCGGGTGGATCGAGAAGATCGCGCTGATCAACCGCTTCCACATGGAGCAGTTCGCATACTTCATACAGAAGCTGAAGTCGATTCCCGATGGAGACGGCACGCTGCTGGATCACACCATGGCGGTGTATGGCAGCGGCTTGAGCGACGGCAACAAGCACGATCACAAGGATCTGCCGGTGGTGCTGATGGGCGGCGGGAATGGCTCGCTGAAATCCGGCCGGCACGTGAAGTACGCCAGCGGCACGCCCATGACCAACCTGCACCTGGGCCTGCTGGATCGCATGGGCGTGCAGACCGAATCGCTAGGCGATAGCGAGGGCGAACTGGTGCATCTCTCCGACCTTTCATGATCAAAACCAGTGTGGAAGACCGCGTCGGGACGCTGATATTCGACCGTCCGGACAAGTTAAATGCGCTCGGCGCCGAGCTGCTGTCGGCATCGGTGGAGTTCTTGAAGAAGTGCAGCCGCGATCCGGATGTGGGAGCCGTGGTGGTAACCGGCTCGGGCCGTGCGTTCTGCGCCGGCGGCGACGTGTCGGCCATGGGACAGGACACCGGCGAGACGCTGGAGCAGGGCATTGACCGGCTGCGCGAGTGGCAAGAGATTTCGTGGCTGCTGTACAGCATGCCGAAGGTGACCATCGCTTCGGTGAACGGCTTCGCCATGGGCGCGGGATTGGGCGTGTGCCTTGCGTGCGATCTGCGCATCGCATCGGCGCAGGCTAAGTTCGGAACCGCGTACGCCAAGGTGGGATACGGCGGCGATTTCGGCACCACATGGCTGCTGGCGCGCTACGCGGGCGCGGCCAAGGCGAAAGAGCTGTTGTTTCTGGCGGACATCATCGACGCCGCCGAGGCGCATCGCCACGGCCTGGTGAACCGCGTGGTGGCGCACGAAGCGCTCGAGGCGGAAACGAAGGAAGTGGCGCGCCGGATCGCCCATGGGCCGCTGGTTTCGTACCGGTACATGAAAGCCAACGTCAACCTGGCGATGAGCACAGACTTTCGTACACTGCTCGACCGCGAGCCGGACACCCACATGCGCTGCGGCCAGACAGACGATCATCGCGAAGGCGTGCGAGCGTTCATGGAGAAGCGGCCGCCGAACTTCACCGGGAAATAGATGAGCACATATGAGCAGATCGTCTACGCGAAGGAGAACCGCGTCGCTACGGTCACGTTGAACCGTCCGAAGAAGCTCAACGCGTATTCGGAAACAATGGTGCATGAGATTCTGCATGCGCTTGCCGATGCACGGGATGACGACGAAGTTCGGGCGGTAATCGTAACCGGAACCGGCCGCGGGTTCTGCTCGGGCGGCGACATCGGAACCGATTTCCAGTATCCGTCTCGTTATCGCGGGCATCGCCTTGAATCGTACCTGGAGATGCGCGAGAACATGCACCAGCTGGTGACGCTGCTGCACCGCTTCGACAAGCCCACCATCGCGGCGGTGAATGGAGCGGCCGTCGCGGGCGGACTGACGCTGGCGCTATCGTGCGATTTCCGGATAGCCGCCGAGAGCGCGCGGCTCGGCGACACCAGTCTGAAGTTCGGGCTGATCCCCGACGAGGGCGGCGCGTATCTGTTCCCGCAATTCCTGGGATTGGAGCGGGCGCTGAAGATGTCGCTGCTGTCGGAGGTCTACCCCGCGCGCGAGGCGCTGGCTTTGGGCCTGGTTACCGAAATAGTGGCGGATGAGGAACTGATGCCCACGGCCCACCGCTGGGCCGAGCGCCTGGCCGATGGTCCCCCGATTGCCATTCGCGTTACCAAGCGAATGATGTACAAGCAGCGAACCATGTCGCTAGAAAACGCACTGGAAGACGCCGCCATGGCGACGCTGGTGGCGAACTACACCGAGGACGTAAAAGAGGGAACCGCGGCGTTTCATGAGAAGAGGGCGCCGAAGTTCAAGGGGCGGTAAATACAGATCTACCAGCCCATGCGGTCACGCAACCCCGTGATATGCGCTACGTGATGACGGCCGTGCCACGCATACAGCGCGAGGTTTCTCTCCAGACTCACCGGGCCCAGCTCGGAATGCAGGAAGGTTCGCTTCCATTGTTCGGGGCTCAAGCTTTCCAGCAGCATCATCCAACGGCGGTGCAGTGTTTCGAGCAGCGACAGTGAAATCTCGACGGGCGCCGAGTGCGCATCCGGAAGTTTCGCCCAGGCCGCTTCATCGTAGCCCTTGACTGCGGGTTGTTCTTCGGTGAGCGCCCACCGAAACCGCATGTAGCTGTTCATGTGGCTGTCCGGCACGTGATGCACCACTTGCCGCACGGTCCAGCCTCCAGGACGGTAGGGCGTATCGAGTTGCTGGTCAGTGAGTCCCGCGACCGCGGCTCGCAGCATTGCAGGAGTATCTGCGATGGCGGTGAGGCACTCCCGCGCGCGTTCAGGGGTCATGGGCCCGTCATAAGCAAATTTACCGATCGGGTATCGCAAGTCGTCCGCCATTTCCTTATCTTACGATGCTATTCTGATTCCGGAGTGTTCAGCGGCCATTATCGAAAAGTAAAAATCGTCTTCGCCCTCACCGACGTCGCTCTGACGACGCTCGCCTTCATTGCCGCCTATCAGACGCGCACGCGGCTGCATCTGGAAAAGAATTTCTTCCTCGATTTTCCGAAGGCCGTGCTGCTGCTGGTGGTCTCCGCGCTGGGGCTGGTGGCCATCGGTTATTGGCTGAGCATTTATGAGAAGCTGGATTCGGCGCACGTGCGCGTGGTGCTGCGCGACACTTTTCGCCAGTGCGCGCTGGGCGCGGTCTGCCTGGTAATGGCTGAATTCCTGCTGCGCCTGGACCTCAGCCGCTCCTTCGTCCTGATCTTCGCCACGTACTGCTGGATCCTGTTGTGCCTGTTCCGCATTAACGCCGGACATGTGGTGGGCGTGATCCGCCGGGAATTCGGCGCGCGGCATTACGTCATGGTGGTTGGCTCGGGCGAGGGCGCATTGCGGCTGGGCGAGGCGCTGGAGCAGTCCGCGCGCTACGGCATCCGGCTCACCGGATTCTTCACGGACGACGCTGGACCCATCACGCTATCGCGCGAGTATCCGGTGTACCGGCTTCCGGAATTGCCGGAGCTTTTGCGGCGGCACGTGATCGATGAGATCATTTTTGCAGTCGACAGCCAGCGCCTCGCCGGAATGGAAGAGATCTTTCTGCTCTGCGATGAGGAAGGCGTGCGCACGCGAGTGCTGGTAGACTTTTTCCCGCACGTCAACAGTCAGGTCTATTTGGACCGCCTGGGTTCAGCCCCGCTGCTCACATTCTCGGCCGCCCCGCACGATGAAGTCCGACTCTTGCTTAAACGAATCACCGATCTGGTGCTGGCCGCCGCCTCGCTGGTCTTACTGCTGCCATTCATGCTGCTCACCGTGCTGCTGATCAAGATAACATCGCCCGGGCCTGCGATTTTCCGTCAGGTTCGCTGCGGGCTCAACGGCCGCCGATTCGTGTTCTACAAATTCCGGTCGATGTGCGACAACGCCGAGGAGTTGAAAGCCGAACTCGAACACCTGAACAGAAAGTCCACCGCGTTCAAGATTCCGAACGATCCGCGTCTCACCCGTGTGGGCCGCTACCTGCGCAAATTTTCCATCGATGAATGGCCCCAGCTTTGGAATGTCGTCAAGGGCGATATGTCGCTGGTGGGTCCGCGCCCGGCCGTGCCGGAGGAAGTGGAGCATTACCAGCGCTGGCAGCGCCGCCGGCTGCGCATGCGCCCCGGTCTGACGTGCTTGTGGGCGGTGATGGGCCGCGATGCGCTGGACTTCGACACCTGGATGAAAATGGACATGCAGTATATCGACACGTGGTCCCTCGCGCTGGACTGGAAGATAATTTTCAGGACCATTCCACGAGTCTTGACGGGTAAAGGCGCGCACTAATCCGCCAGCCAACCACTTTGCGACAATAAGTTTAGGAGACACAATGCACCTGGTTCCCACGCAGGAAGAGGTGGTCGCGCTGCTGCGCCGTACCGGCGCGATTCGCGACGGGCACTTCGAGTATCCGAACGGACTGCATGCCAACGAGTACATGCAGGTGCAGCTGGCCATGCGTTATTTCCAGCATGCCAAAGTGCTCAGCGTCGGACTGAGCCGCCTGTTGCGCGCGAATCCCGAGATCCGCGCCATGATTCCGGAGCTGTCCATCGTGTCGCCCGATACCGGGGGGCTGGCGGTGGCCTATGGCGTGTGCGAAGCGCTGCAGGCGCACCAGGTTTATTGGGCCGATCGCGACAGTGGCGGGCCGATGCACTTCCGGCAATATCTCGATATCATGCCGGGCGAAAAAGTTCTCTTGGTGGATGACATTTTGCGCTCGGGCCGCAATCTTTCGGAGCTCAAGACGCTGGTGGAATCCCGCGGCGCACAGGTGGTGGGGTTAGCCGTGATCGTTTACCAGGCCACTCCCAAGACGGTGAACTTTGCTCCGCTGCCCTTCTATTACCTGGCGAAGCTGGACGCCACCTACTATAAGGACGCGGACTCCTGCGAGATGTGCAAACATGGCGTGCCGGTGGAAAAGGTGTGGATCTAGCTGTGCCCCAAGTCGTGTTACATTGAGCTTTCGCGCGTACCATGTCGGTTCAAATCCTATTACAAGGTAAACTCTCCGGCGCCTCCGGATTCC
>JAYTVY010000527.1:0-2964 GCA_043743755.1 Bryobacterales bacterium
TGTGAGACCGTACCTGGCAGAGAAAAGGATCGACTATACGGTTGTGTTGGGCAACGACCATGTGTCCAAATCCTATGGGGACGTGGATTCTCTTCCTACAACCTTTATCATCGACCGGGATGGAAGAATCGCTTTCGTGCACATGGGCTTGGTGGGCAAGGACACCTACGAAAAGGAAATCCGGAGTCTGCTGGGCGGGGACCACCGCGCCGCGGCAAAGGGCGGCGAACCCGCGCGGCGATCGCGAATTAGAGCCGTGCAAAAGAGGGTGTGAAATGTTTAAGAGTGGAAGCGTCATCGAACATCTTTTCCGGGGAGTTCTGGGTTTCGGACTGCTGGCTGTGGGGCTGCTGTATTCAGCCGTGCTGGGTTGGTGGACCTTGGTGCCGCTGGCCGGCGCGCTGGTGTGCTTCCGGGGATGCCCTATGTGTTGGACCGCGGGTCTGGTGGAAACCGTACTTCAGCGGAAGTCGCAGAAAGGCTGCATCGACGGATCGTGCGGACCGGATCTCCACTCCCCTATTTCGGCAACTCCGCCCGCCAGTTCAGCACGTTGATTCCGGAGGTGGAACACTGCCGCGCGGATACGGCCACCAGGAAGGTAATTGCTGTCGGACTGACGGAGACGGCTTGGTCGTTGGTCACCCGGTTGATCTGAACGGGCAGCTAGAAGAGTGCATGGGTTGACTGATACGGAACATTGCTCCTTGCCCCGACGAGGTCCCGAAATCGGTTGCTCCAAAGCAGCTCAAACCCCCGGGTCTGAAGTATTCGGCCGGCAATAACCCGGGCGGCTCACTTCTTCGGGGGCGGAACCATAAAGGGTTCAATCGTAAGCGGCAGCTCGAACGGGACTGTCGCGGGCGCCTCGCAAACCGTGTCGCTACACTGCTGAAAATGGAATTTGCCCGCCAACGCGATCCGGCCCGGTTCGAGCGGGAATTTGAGGAGGAGCGAACCTCGGCCCTGGAAGGAACCGCCGTACACCGGGAGAGTTTCACCGAGCGCCGCGATGTGCATCGGCTGGGCTTCGGGAAGCTCAAGAGATTGGCGGACGATTTTGGGATCGTCGAAAGTAATCGACGTGGCTGTGTAGGGGCCTGGCAGAGGGGTGCCATACACGTGCCACCCGGGATCCAGCTTGAATTTGGCAAAGAAGCTGATCTCCTGGCCCGCGAACGCCTTACCGCTAGAAAGCCCGATCTCCCCTGTCAGCGTGCCGCTCCGAAGGGTTACTGTCGCAGCGTCCTCACCCACTGCCCCGAATTCCCGCAGAACCACCGCGGATGCGGTTACCCGGTGCATGTAATTCGGCACGAAATATTTGCGGATCAATATGCCGTCCGGAGCCACCAGGTAGTCCACTGGATGCGGCACACCATGGGCTCGCAGCCCTGGGGCAATGTTCATATTGAATATGCCGAAACTCCGAATCACTGCGCTCTCATGATCCGAGAGCATCGGAAATCCGATTCCGTGCTTTTCGGCAAAGCCTTTGAGAATTTCCTGGGAATCATAACTGACAGCCGCGATCCGGACGCCATTCTTCTCCAGCATAAAACGTGATTGTTCCAACTCGACCAGTTGGGAGCGGCAGTATGGTCACCAATCCGCGCTGCGGTGAAACACCAGCAGCAAACCGTGGGGTCCGCTGAGATTTGTGAGCGATCTCAAAACACCGTTCTGATCCGGGAGGGTGAAATCCGGGATATGCTCGCCGGGCTCCGGCCCGGTGGTGTAATGATCGTTGGTTGCGTTGACGTGCTTGGCGTATAACTCATCGGAGACCGGCTCCCCGGCGGCTCGCCGCCGTCCAAACTCCCGCATGATGGCAGCTTTTTCTTCTAAATCCTCCGGTACTTCGTAGGTCATCCAATATCCTCTCAGTCCATTATCAACCTTGGTTGGCGCGCTACTTCAACGAACCAGGACGCGCGGCTGCGTGGCGCCGAACTCGCCCAAAACACTCGCGTGAACGAAATTCCGGCTCCTCAGAAGTCCAAGCACTTGCTGCACGGAATCGCTGGAACATGCGATCAGCAGCCCCCCGCTGGTCTGCGGGTCGCAAAGGACACCGCGCCGCCACTCCGGCAAATCCGCGGGCAGGTCGACTTCATGTCCGTAGCTTTTCCAGTTCCGTTTCGCGCCGCCGGTGCCGATTCCCATCTCCGCGAAGCGTTGGGCGTGGGCAAGCAAGGGCAATGCTTCAAACCGCAGTTCGGCGCCGAGGGACGCGCCCCGGCACATTTCGAGCAAGTGACCCAACAAGCCGAATCCGGTAACATCGGTCATCGCGTGTACCCCAGCGATGCCCTTCATCTCCGCACCGACGGCGTTAAGCTGCGTCATCGATTGCACCATTTCCTGATACAACGGTGCTGCGAGTTCCTGGCCTTTTAGAGCCGCGCTGTAGATGCCGACACCCAGACGCTTGGTGAGAACAATCTTGTCTCCGGCGCGCGCCGTATTGTTTCGTATGACCCGCGATGGATCTACTAGGCCGATCGCAACCAAACCGTAGATCGGCTCCGGCGAGTCAATCGAATGCCCTCCGGCAACTGGGATTCCGGCCGCACTACAGACGGACGCTCCTCCCGCGAGAATATCTTGCACAAGCTCCACCGGCATCTTATCCACCGGCATTCCAACCACCGCGAGCGCCAGGATCGGCGTTCCTCCCATGGCGTATACGTCCGACAATGCATTTGTAGCCGCGATCCGGCCGAAATCAAATGGGTCGTCAACCACCGGCATGAAGAAATCGGTTGTCGCCACAATGGCTTGATGCTCGTTGATCTGATAGACGGCAGCGTCGTCGTCGGTTTCGGTGCCCACTAATAAGTTCTCGATGCCGGCGGCAATAGGCATCTTCGCCAGGATCCGCGAGAGAACTGCCGGCGCGAGTTTGCAGCCGCAGCCGCCTCCATGCGCCATTTCCGTAAGCCGGATCGATTGAGTTGCCAC
>JAYTVY010000528.1:0-2477 GCA_043743755.1 Bryobacterales bacterium
CACCAGTCCGTATTCCATGGAGAAATACGCCACCAGCTTGGCGCCCTGTTGTTCCGGGCGCGCCAGGTAGGTATCGAAGCGCTCGCAGGCGCGCCGGTACAGAGCCAGAAAGCGGGAGTCGGCGGCCGCGCGCTCCAAGGTGGCTTGGGGCAGGCGTCCCAGCATGAGGACCGGGTTGTGCCCCGAGGTTTTCCACATCACCGGATCCAGCCGGCGGAACACTGAGCGAATGGAATGGTCCCAGCTCCACAGCAAGTTATAGCTGAGTTCGCTCAGGCGGGAAAGTGCGGAGGGAAGGGCAGGCCGGACAAGGAATTCCTGGACTGGTTGAATTTGAAAAGGCATTACTCTGGGCTGTCTCTATACGATAGCATCCGCGGGACGTACTCTTGCCGCGCGGTTCTCAAGGATTCGACGTTACAATGGAGTGTTCCGATCCAATTGTGAGAGCCGGGGGTAGATTAAATTCCGTTCGCTTCAAGCCTGAGCGTTTTTTTTCCGGCATTTAACGACGCACCCTCGCTGCCCGCCCTGATTCAGCGGGCCTTCTCGGTTTTGAAGGACCACCTGGAGCGGTACGAAGTGATCGTAATCAATGACGGCAGCACGGATGAGACGGGCGCGGTGCTGGCAAAGCTGGAAGCCGAGTACGCTCCGCTGCTGCGCGTGATCACGCATCCTGAAAATCGCGGGTATGGAGGCGCGCTTCGCAGCGGGTTCGCGGCGGCGCGCTACGATTTTGTGTTTTATACGGATGGCGACGGCCAGTACGATGTGCGCGAGCTGCCTAAGCTGCTGGCTGAAGCACACCCTGGAGTGGGGCTGGTGAATGGGTATAAGCTGGAGCGCAACGACCCCTGGCATCGAGTCTGGATCGGCAACGTGTACAACGCTTTTGCCCGCTTTCTGTTTCGGATCCGCATTCGCGATATCGATTGCGACTTCCGGCTGATCCGGCGGGACCTTCTGGAAGCGGTCTCGCTGACATCCACCAGCGGAACTATCTGCGTCGAGCTGGTCCGCAAACTGGAACTAACGGGCTGCCCGGTAGTGGAGGTGGGCGTGCATCACTTTCCGCGCCTGCATGGGCGCTCGCAATTCTTCCGCGTGCGCTCACTGCTCAGCACGCTCTCTCAACTCGTGCGGCTTTGGTTCCGCCTGGTGCTATTCGGATGAACCATTCGCAGGCCGCCCTGGCGGCGACAGAGCCGGAGTGGCGCCGCAACCTGGAACGCCTCTTCGAGCGCGGCCAATTCATCCTGGGCGAGCAGGTGGCCGAGTTCGAGCAAGCCTTCGCGCGAGCCATGGGGGCGCGTTATGCCGTGGGCGTGGCGTCGGGTACGGCGGCGCTGGAGTTATGCCTGCGCGAAGCGGGGATCAAGGGTGAAGTGCTGACGTCGCCGCTGACCGCGCCTTTCACGGGGCTGGCCATTCTGGCCGCGGGCGCCACTCCGCGGTTCGCCGACGTGGACCCGGAGACGCTGCTGCTGGATCCCCGGAATGCGCCGGCTGCGGCGGCCGTGATGCCGGTCCACCTGTACGGCAACACGGCCAACCTGGAAGCTTACGGCGTTCCGATCATCCAGGATGCTTGCCAGGCGCATGGCGCGCTGCACCAGGGACGCCCGCTTGCGGACTATTCAGCGCACGTCGCGTACAGCTTTTATCCAACCAAGAATCTGGGCTGCCTGGGCGATGGCGGCGCGGTGGTGACGAATGACGCGGAGGTAGCGCGGAGAATCGCGCGGCTCCGCGACGGCGCGCGGATCGAGAATCACGTGGCCACCGCAGCCGGGATCAACGCCCGGCTGGATGAGATTCAGTGCTGCTTCCTGAACGCGTTTCTGCCGCATCTGGCGGAGTGGAACGCGCGGCGCGGACGCCTGGCGAAGCTGTACGATGAAGCGCTGGGAGAGCGGGTCCGGATAGTGCCGCGATCGCCGGGAGCGGCGCACCACCTGTACGTGATCCGCAGTCAGCAGCGCGATGCGCTTCGGGAGCGGCTGAGGGCGCACGGCGTCAACACGGGAGTGCATTATCCGGTGCCGCTGCATCTGCATCCGGCGTTTTCCGATTTTGGATCGAAGCTGGGCGATCTTCCGCATGCCGAGCGAGCGGCGAAGGAAGTGGTGTCCTTGCCGCTGGATCCGTTTATGACGGAGGCGGAGGTGCTTCGTATCGCCGAGCTTGTCCGCGGCTGGCAGTGAGTCAGCGGCCCTCCCCGCTACACTGGTAACGAAACCATGGAACATACATCCGCCGACAAGTCGCACATTCTCTCCGTGCCCACGCGCCCGTTCGATCCGGTGGGCGCCACCAGCGCTTCCGAGATTCTCACGCGGATGCAAGGCACCGCTTTCCAGGGCAAACAGCTGGGTCTGGCATTCGAGGTGTGGAAGAAGATGCTGGGCGACGATTGCACCATCATGATGGGCATGTCGGGCGCGATGGTGCCGGCCGGGATGCGCCGGCTGGTG
>JAYTVY010000529.1:0-2264 GCA_043743755.1 Bryobacterales bacterium
TTCCCGGAGCCGACCCCAGGAAACCGGCGCGGGCGCCTTGCCCGGGCCCCGCGGCGTCGCGGAAGGGCCGGCTTTCGCCGCCTCCAGTGCCGCATTCGCCCATTCTCCGGTCTGCCGTCCAGCCAACGGGTCCACCTGATGCACCGGCAGCAACGGAGTGGCCAGCAGCGCCTCCGGAGCCTCGAAGCGGCATACCCTTCCGGGCTGCACGCCGGTGACGGGCGCGATCGCGAAATTCAGTGGAAGCAGTTCCCTGGGCGCCGGAAGTGCGAAAACGTCGCGTGCACTCGCCGGAGCGAGGGGCCATGCCCGCGGCTCCCCTTTAGCCCCGAACTTCCTTGGTTCCAACAACAAGGGCGCCATGGCCGGGCCTTCCGGAGGCGCCGGGCGGGTCTTGGCCAAACCCCAGGCCGTGAGCGGGTAGAGTGCCTTTAACGGTTGTCCTTCGGACAAGCGCAGCAACACCCGTTCGGCGAACTGGTGCAACTGGCGGTGTTCGTCAGTGCAAAAGCCCCCGCTATTCGAGGCCCGCCGCGGGTCGATGGTTGCGCCGCAAAAGCAGCACTGCATAGTTGATGACAATTCCCTTACTTCGCATAGTAAGGTGCAAAGGGTGGAATTGCCACGCGTGGAACTACTTAAGAGGAAGTAAGAATTGGCCTTAAGCGACTAAGGTCCCGTGGGGGCCTGGGCCCCGCCCTACAACGGCTCGGGAAGCTCCAGCGACGCTTTGCCCAGGGCTTTGCGCAACAGTTCCACCGTCTCGGCCTCGGCCAAGCCGCGTGATATAGAAAGCTCGCTCAAAAGCATATGACGCGCGCGATCCAGCATCCGCTTTTCGCGAAACGACAGCGGCTTTTGGGATTGCAGCACTAGCAGGGTTTTCAGTACCTCGGCAATGGCCAGTAGACCCCCGGCACGCATCTTCTCGGAGTTCTCCTTGAAGCGGTCCTTCCAGTCGATCTTGGATACGCAGGCGCCCTCGGAAAGAAATGAGAGAATGCGCACCACCGCGCCGTTGCGGGTTACCTTGCGCAGACCTACGTCTTCTACATGCGAGAAAGGAACCATCACGGTGGTGCTGTTGGCGCCCACCCGGAGCAGATAGAAACGCTCGAATTGCGTCCCAAAAGAGCGTGTACTGATGTTCTCGATGGTCCCGATCCCCTGGTTGGGATACACCACCTTTTCACCTATCTGAAAACAGCTGACGCCTGGAAGCATACACCTCACCGGAGTTGTTAGTCGGAAGACGGAAAGTCGATGTTACGCCTAAGCAAAATTAATGTCAATAGCTATTGCGAATCGGAACTAATACGTGGTTAGAAGAGGTACTACCACTATCAAGCCACTTGGTGTAGTCACTTCGCGCTGGTGGCTGCTCCGGCGGGACTCGCTTCGATTTCCAATCTGGGCCGTGGGGCCGCTACATAGGGGGCCACCAGGCTCTCATTTCCATCGCGATCGATGGCTTTTACACCAAAGACCACATTGTCGATGGAAACGTCCGGGAAGGAGTATTCTTCCACCTTGCCAACGAACACTTCGCGCTCCCAGTAAGGCGACGTACTCGACCGGCTGACCACAACATATCCCGCGAGGTCGGATTCGGGATTTTCGTTCTTCCAGCGCAACCGCGCGTCATAGCGGCCCTTGCCGCGGCCGATCATGGGGGTCGGTTTGCCCTTATTCGGCCCGGTCTTGATCGGCTCCATCACTACCGGCGCTTTGGGCGCCAGCGCCAAACTCGCCAGCGCGGCGGCGTTCACGCGGGTGACTCGCGCGGTATAGGCGGGCGAGGTATTGGCGAAGGTATCGGTCACGGTATGCTGGTTGGCGAAATTCTCGGCGGAGCTCGTAAAGCGAACCCCGGCATAGCCCTCCTGGTTGAAAGGCGTGTGATCGCCTCCGCGGCCAAATCGGTCATGCCGGAAAATCAGGTCCACCGACATCGACGGCACGTAGCGTTCCCCAGCCGACTTGATGTACCGCGCCAGTTCCCGCGAGGGTGAATCGATCGGATCCTCCGAGAAGATCCACAGCGAGCCATTGTCGATGCGCCCGTTGCCCGACACCTCGCTCCCTATGATGTCGTTATTCAGCACGCCATCGATAATCTGGTGGTCCTGGCTCGCGCGCCGCGCGTACAGGGTGCTGCCCACCAGGCCCTCTTCTTCAGCCGTGAACGCTACAAAAACGATGGTCTTCTCGAACTGGTACTGGCTCATCACGCGCGCCAACTCCAGCACGGCCGCGGTGCCGCT
>JAYTVY010000530.1:0-4078 GCA_043743755.1 Bryobacterales bacterium
GAGTGCCAGTGTGATCCAAAGCATGCATGCAATCGTTCGCATCGCTGCATTTCCTCCTCTTAGGATCCCACCCCTGCAACCGCCAGGAGCGGATGCCTCAAATGATAAAGCTTCTATAAATAAAAAAGCGGCGCCGAGAATTTCTCCCGGCGCCGCCCTACCATACCGTCGGTGGTCCGGTAGTTACGAACGTGCCAGGCGCAACATCGAGAAAGCACCCAGCGAAAGCAGTCCGGCCAACGCGATCATCATCAGCGGACTTGCGGTCTTCGGTAGTTCCTGCGGGGCCGGGGCCGGAGCAGGCTCGGGGGCCGGAGCGGCGCGCTCGGCTTCAGGGGCCGGAGCGGGCGCCGGAGTGGTGGTCTCCGCAACGGTCGTGGTCTCCTGCATCGCAGCTTCCTGACCAGTCTCGTTTACCGTACCAACACGCGCCGTAGTCAGATCGGTCTCGCTCTCGGCATAGGTGGTGGGCACGATCTCCTTCGTGTAGGCCGCGATCACTACGGATTGCGACTTCGGATAAGCGAATTCCTGTCCGAAATTGTCGCCGGGGTAAAACCAGGCTCGCAGAGCCTTAGGCTGTCCCGGAGGCGTTTCCCAGAAACCGAACTGGGTCTTGCCCGTCGGCCGCAGCCGATAGTTCGGAATCGCCAGCACGGTGGTCTGGAGATGCTGTTCATCGCCGTCGAAGATTTGAACGATGTGACGGTTCGACGGGGAATCCATCAGCTTCATGACGTACTTGCCCGGAGGCAGTACTTTGTTGGGAACCTGGAGCGGTTCGTTGACTGTCAAAATGGTCTTCTTATTCCATTCATCCGCCCGGGCGTTGGGAGCAAGCGCGGCTCCTAACAACCCGATGGATGCTACTGCAAGAGCTAAACGGTTCATGTAACATTCCTCCTGATTGATGTATCACCGCGATCAAATAAGAGCGCAGTTGAATTTCCTGGGCCGCCTGCATGCTGCGACCGCAATAGCTTAGCCGCAGCTTGCGTGCCAAATGGAAGTGGTTGATTACAGAGAGATTCCGCCAGAGCCGGGCCCCAACTATATGGAAAGTTTTACCACACCCTGCCTATCTTTCCAGTGGATCTTCTACCCACGGTGGCGTCGCCTGCATTATACGCCCAAGTTCCGGTGCCTCGCGCTCCATCGCCTGCTTCATCTCCCAGGCCACTGCCCGGTAGCTGAAATGCCCCTTTACGCCGGACCGCAACCGCGCCATATACTCGGCCTCGGCGAAGTCCATCTTAAAGAGGAAGCGCGACTTCGCAGCGAACGGAAGCAAATAATGCGACGCTGGCCGCGGCAATGCCGCCTGAACCGAGAGCGCCTCTTGTACCAGCGAATCGTAGAGCGCGCCCACTCCCGCCCCGGCAATCGCGGCGGGTGTCTCATAACCCAGCCCACTGGTGAATGCCTGCCGGAATTGCTGGCAGCGCCGGTGGCGATGCAGATCGCGCCACCCTCCGATATCCGTGGCGATGTCGAACACGAAGGCGCCGCCGCGGAAGGCGCGAGGAAGCTCATCGCGTTTCGAGCGCGATTGCAGCGCGGCGTCCACAACTTCTTGGCGCATCGCGGCGCTCCAGCCGCGCGCCAGCTCGTAAAGCTGCCGGTACGGGAGCTCCGTCACCGGATACAAGAGCGTGGCCGCGATGTCCGCCTCCGTGTCCTCCGGCCGGGTCAAATCCACCGCGCCGTACTCCACCGCTGCCAGCGCGGGCAGATTCGCCTGCGCCCACGCCCGCAGATCGGCGCGCATGCGCACCGTGTACTCATCCGCATCCACGTGCCGCGCCAGCGTCGGAGCCACGGCTTCATTCTCGCCGTCGCTCCACGCGCAGGCCGGCTCGCTGGCGCACGCTTCGCCGATCTCTTCCGCCAGTTCCCGCAGTTCGCCGTACTCGGACGCCTTCAGCCTGCGCACCTGCCGCTCCAGCGTGCGGATGCTCGTCACCTGCCCCACGCCGGTCGGAATCCCGAACGGCAGCAGATAACGCGCGACATCGAACGCGCGTGCCGCGATGTTCCTTCGATACGCGTCCGCCTTCATCTCCTCCGGACGCGGCAGCCGCTCCGCCAGATACTCGGCAACGCGTCCGTGGACTTGCTGGTACCCGTCAATCAACCGCTCCGCGGCCTGCCGATACGCCGCCGCCTGAGCATCGTCGAATTCCGGGGGCGTCACCACGCCCGACCGCGAAAAATCCTGATAGCGCGAACTCCGCGCCTGCCCGTCCCACAACTGCTCGTCTTCCACTTCCGCCGCCGCCAGTTCGCTGATGCCTTCAAAGCACATCACCACATGCCCCAGGTCCGCGATGGATGCGTGCCCGTACTGAAAGTAGAAGCTCTCCAGAAATTTCCGCGAATCGTGCGTGCGCACCCACTCGATGGATTCCCGGATGGAATCGGGCGACCGGCTGTAGCGCGCCAGCGCATACGCGCACTTCTCCGGCGGCATCGGCCCCACCGTCAGCACTCGACGAGACATAATCGGATTCTACATGCGAATTCGAATCCAGAAATTATCCCCCGACGCCGCGCTCCCCGAATATGCCCACGGCCCGCATGAGGACGCCGGCATGGACCTGCGCGCCTTGCATCCCGCCACCCTGCATCCCCATGTCCCGGTGGCCGTTCCCACGGGCCTTGCGATCGAGCTGCCCCCCGGATATGAAGCGCAGGTGCGTCCCCGCAGCGGACTCGCGTTGAAGCACGCCATCACCGTGCCCAACAGCCCCGCCACCATTGACCCCGGCTACCGCGGCGAAATCCGCGTCATCCTGCTCAACCTCGGCGCAACGGAATATCAAATCGAAAAAGGCGACCGCATCGCCCAGATGGTGATCGCCCGCTACGAGCCCGTGGAGTGGGAAGAAGGCGGCCTCACCGATTCCCAGCGTGGCTCCGGCGGCTTCGGCTCGTCGGGCCGGTAGAGTTGTGCCGGCTTCCCCAGCAAATCACTACCCCTTGAATTCCCCCGCCAGCCGGCTCGCCAGCGGCCGCTGCTGGCCTGCGTACTTATTCCCAACCTTCTTCCCATACGGCATGGACGACGGCGTCGACAATTGCTCAAACGTGAACGAACAAATTCGCATCCCCGGATAGAGCGCCACCGGCATGCGGTTCAAGTTACTAAGCTCCAGCGTCGCCTTGCCGCTCCAGCCTGGGTCGAACAAGCCGGCCGTCCCATGCACGATAATTCCGATGCGCCCTAGACTCGACCGTCCTTCCAGCCTTCCCAATACGTCGTCCGCCAATTCGAGGCACTCCTCTGTAATCGCCAGCACAAACTCCCTCGGCTGCAGAATGAACGCTTCTCCCGGCAGCGTCACCACCGGCTTCATCAAATCTTCGATGCCCTTTTTCTCCCGCAAATCGATGAACGCATGCCGGCTGTGCTCGAAGATGCTGAATTCGTGTCCCAGCCGGAAGTCCACCGAGCAGCTTCCGAACTGCTCCGGAGGCAGCTCCGGCGTGATCTTGATCTTCCCCTCGGCAATGTATCGCCGGATGTCCACATCGGACAAAACCATAGCTTGTATCGTATCAGGCGTGCTGCAGCGCGCCCGCCAGCTCATGCACGATGGCATGGCACGCCGCCGCGCGATCCGGCGCGTCCAGAATCGGCCGCCCCACTACGATGTAGTCGGCTCCCAGCGCCAGCGCTTCCGCGGGCGTCGTCACACGCCGCTGGTCCGCCGGATTTCCGCCGCGCTGGCGAATTCCCGGCGTCACGATGGTGAACGCCGCGCCGCACGCATTGCGCACCATCCGCGCTTCCTGCGCCGACGCCACCACTCCGGTAAGTCCGCAATCCTGTGCCAGCCGCGCCAGCGCAATCACATGCTCGGTGAGCTCTCGCGAGACCGCCAGCTCATCGTGCAGCACCGCCGCCGGCACGCTCGTCAGCACTGTGACTCCCAGTACACCCGGCTTCGCAATACCGGCCTTCACCGCCTCATCGGCCACGGCGTCCGCAGTGGCGCGCAGCATCGCGCTGCCGCCGCTGGTGTGAATGTTGAAAAAGGCCGCGCCCAGCCGCGTCACCACGCGCGCCGCCCGTGAC
>JAYTVY010000531.1:0-6323 GCA_043743755.1 Bryobacterales bacterium
CGGTCCGCCGCCTCTTGGCCCAAAAGAAATCCTGATTCAGGCCGCCTTACGCAGCCTTGCCGAAAGGACACTTCCCACTGCGTAGACTTCCACATCGCCGTTGGGATGATTACGAACCCAGCCTGCGATTCCGAGGGCGTGCGCCTCGCGCTGGGCGAAGGCTCGGAAGCCTACGCCCTGTACGCGCCCGCGCACCATATAGCGTTTGGCATTCACTTTGGCCTGGTCAACGGAGTCACCACCACACGCCGGAACTCCACCGGACCCCGGTCGCCCTGCAGCACGATGGGTCCGGGTTCCGCCTCATTCGCATCGCTGGCGATGGCAGTCAGGCCGTCGATAGTCTGCTTCTCGATCACCTTCACGTTGTTCAGCGTTACGCTCACCTGTCGGCCCACCAGTCGGATTTCGACGTTCTGCCACTCGCCCGGCGGCCGCGCTGCATTCACAAATGGAGCGATGCGTCCGTTCACCGCGCCGGTAGTGTTCAGCGACGGCGGCCGATCATAGTCGTCCGCTATCTGAATCTTGTACCGCCCGCGGAGCGCGATTCCGCTGATGCACCGCTGGCCTACGCGAAAATCCGCGTGCAGCACGAAATTCCAGAATTTCTTCTCCGATATCAGATTTACCGCGCCGGCCGAGTTGCCCAGATAAGCATCCTTCACCGTCCAGCCGGTTCGCGAAGCAGCCAGCCACGCTGAAAGATCGTGACCGTCGAAGAGCGTCACCGGATCGCCCTTCTTCAGCGCTGGATCGTCCTTCTCGGGCAAGAGCGGAGCGCGCGTGCCGGTCCATTCCAGGTAAGAGGAAGGGTCGCCTACGATTTCGAAAGTGCCTTTGAGTTTTCCATCTTCGAGCCGCGCCCAGTACATGCCCTTCAGCGAGGCGCGCTGGTCGCGCTGGTAGCGTTTCTCCAAGACGAAGCGCAACTCTCCGCCCGAGATGGAGATCCTGGGAATGTCGTCAATCTGCCCGCCTGGCGCGCCGACGAATTTCCCCTTCACACCCGGCGTGCCGGCTCCGGCCACCTCAAGCCACCACGCTCTCGCGCGCGGCTCACTGCTATTGACCGCGATATCCCAGCGCCCGTTAAAATCCTGATCGTCCACCCCGGCGGCCATACACGACATGGCTAATGCCGCCGCCCAAACAATACGCACTGCGAATACTCTATCAAAGCCGAAGGCGGCCCGGAAGTGGCGCGAACGGGACGGGTACGCTAAAATGACCACGTACCCCGCCTCGGGCGCGTAGCTCAGTTGGTTAGAGCGCCTGCTTCACACGCAGGAGGTCACAGGTTCGAGTCCTGTCGCGCCCACCAAAGAATCAAACCTTTACGAGATGCCGGCCCAGTTCGGCAGGCATAACAATAGTCCCACTCCCGCCGATTTTGTGCACCATTTTGTGCACCTCGCGGCGCTGGCCGGTTTCTACGGCACGATCGAGCTGTGGCCGCGCCCGCAGGCTGGTGTCTGTGATATCTGCCATGACCGCGTGGAACGTGGGCGCGCGCATGTGCCGCGGGCTGGTGGACTGATCTGGAATAAGCGCAACGGAATCCATGAGTACGTTCGGGAATCCGATGGGTCGGCCCTTTTGATCAAGGTCCGGTGTGAGAAGCATATCGCCAGCATCGCGGCGCTCACACGGGGGCACGTGGCGGCGAGGTGGCCGGACTAAATGGAACTGGATTTGCGCCCAATCACCCTAAGAGATGCGGCGCGTTTCGTGAACACGAATCACCGCCACCTCTCAGCACCTCGGGGTTGGCGGTTTGGGGTTGGTCTCTGGAAAGACAATGCCCTAGTCGGCGTGGCGGTAGCTGGACGTCCCATAGCCCGTAAGAATGATGACGGGTTCACTCTCGAAGTGACTCGGAACTGCACCGATGGAACGCGCAACGCATGTTCACGTCTCTATGGAGCGATCAGGAGGGCCGCAAGAGCACTAGGGTACCGGCGGCTCATTACATACACTCGGCTCGGCGAAAGTGGAGCAAGCCTTCGCGCAGCTGGATTTAGGATCACCCATTCTACGCGCGCCGAACAATGGCACCGCGAAACCCGGCCACGGACAAGTAACCATTTATCGGAGTCCAAGACCGCTTGGATTATTGAGATATCTGGTGCTACGCAAACGGGCTTGGAAGCTAGTTGAACGACCTTACCCCACTTCCCGCGCATGATCCCCCCGCTCGGCGGCTAAAGGCGCCCTTCCCTTACTACGGCGGGAAGTCGCGCGCGGCGGATCTTGTGTGGTCCAGGTTCGGAAACGTGGGCAATTACGTGGAGCCGTTCGCAGGGTCGCTGGCCGTACTTCTCGCCCGCCCGCATCAGCCGCGGCTTGAGACGGTGAACGATAAAGACTGCTACCTCGCGAATTTTTGGCGCGCCTTGAAAGAGGATCCGGCCGGCGTGACGGCGGCCGCCGATTGGCCTGTGAACGAAGCGGATCTGCACGCGCGGCACAAATGGCTGGTAGCTCGGGCGGATTTTCGGGAGCAGATGAAAACGGATCCGGCGTTCTTCGACGCGAAGATCGCGGGGTGGTGGGTGTGGGGAATCTGCCAGTGGATCGGATCCGGCTGGTGCTCGCGCGCTGATTGGACTGGGAGAGGGAACGGATCGCCTCGAGGGATTCACGCCAGCACCTGGAAAGTTCGCCCGAATCTTACCTGGCACGGGAAAGGTGTCCACCAGAAGCGGCCGAATCTGAGCGGATGGTCAATGCCTGGAGTACATAAACACGCCGTTGGCGATCGGCGTTCCTGGCTGGAATTCTGGCTACACGAACTATCCGAGCGGCTTCGCAGCGTGCGGGTATGTTGCGGCGATTGGCAGCGCATTCTGACTCCGGCCGTGACTTTCAAAGTGCCGCATGTGTCGGCTTGCGCTGTGCTGTTGGACCCACCTTACTCTCATTCCACGGGGCGAGACGCGCAGATTTATACCGAAGACTCCGGGAAGCTATCGAAACAGGTCCGGCGATGGGCGATCCGCAACGGGAAGCATCCCAACTTGCGGATCGCGTTATGCGGCTACGAAGGTGAGCACGAAATGCCGGACACGTGGGAGTGCGTAGCCTGGAAAGCCAACACGGGCGGGCACGGGAAAAGGAACGCCCACCGGGAGCGAATCTGGTTCTCGCCGACGTGCCTCAAGCCCAAGCCGTCCGGACAGGGTGAATTCACGTTCGATAAAGCACTGAGAATTTTCAGGAGAGGATAAGCATGCCGTTCAAAGCTGGAGACTATGGGAGCGTCCGCTGCAAGAACTGCGGAGTGAGATTCAAAAAGCAGCACCCCAAACAGGTCTTTCATAGCGATACGTGCCGGCAAGAATTCTGGCGGACCGGCGGCGTGTCGTTTTCCAAGTACGAGGCCATGCTCGATAAGAAGCTGAAGGCCAAGCTGCCGGAGTTAGCCGACATGGTAGTCTCGCGGTTGCTCGCGAACAAGGAACCACCCGGATCCGGTAAGCTGGCGCAGCGCGCGGTGGAATTTGCCCGCGAGGTGATGGATCATGTCAAGTCTGAGCAAAAACGATAGCTAAAATAGGGGAAACGCACAATGACGACAATCGAATTGCTAAACCAGCTTCGGCAGCAGAAGATAGAGATCCGAATCGAAATTTACCCCGTGGCAGATGGCGTCCCGGGCGAAGGTCTTGCGACCCACGGGGGCCAAGGTCTTGCGACCCTTTGGCGCCCGGACTATCCAGAAAATCCTATGGATCTGGCGGACGGTCATTGGATGGAGGAACGGCGAGGCTTTTTCGCAGTGCTGGAAAAACTGATGGCGGCGGAGGAGCAATTAAAAGAACAAAGCGCGAAACAGAAGTAGCACAACCTTCACCAGCCCCACGCCGGCCAAAACCCACAACACAAGCGCGACGGGGTTCCAGTTCGCCTTGCTATCCCGCGCAGCCAGGACGCGAGCTGTGCGATCGGCTTGTGAATCGGCTTCGCCGGTGGCCGGCCCGATTGACGGCATCGGTCCACACTCGGAACAGTTGCACGTCGCCAAATGGCCGTTGGGCTTGCGGTAGTCGAGGCATTCCCCGCATACCGATTCGAGCGGTCGCCCGTGTTCGCAGAATCCAAAGGCCATCAGCTCACCCGCTCGATCACTTTCAGCATGAATGGCATTCGCCTCTTGATCTGCTGCTTGAAACTCGCCAGGATTGACTTATCGGAAAGCTCCCAGTGGTGAAAGATCAGGACCGACGTCATCAGCCCAAGGGTGCCCAAGGTTTGTTCCGACTCCGCGGGGTGACGTTCCGCCTGGTGCTTGATCAGAATTTCAGTGCTATTCGGCGTGAGTCCGACAAACACATCGCCGCAAATCTTGCACTTGGCCGATATCATGCTGCTTTCGTCGCTCCTTGTTTTCGCGGCTTCGTTTTTTCTGGGGCCTCGATGGGCGGCGGTTCTTCTTCCGACTCTTTCCCGTAGGCTAGAAACTCGTCCACAAATGTTTCGATCTTTGCCTCCATGGGTGCGATCTGCGCCCAGAGATCCGGATTGAGCCGTAGCGCCAGCATGATGTTCTCTTTACCGAATGCGGCCACCCGCATATAGGCCATACGCCCTTCGATGATTACGATGCTGTCCGCCAGATCGCCGCCCGTGCGCCCCGCGTCGAATGCCCGGAGCAACATGGGGATGTACTTCTCGGCGATATCGCGCGCATCATCGAGATCGGGGACCGGCTCGGCTGCGTGGACTTGCCCATCGGTGGCCGGTTGATTCGTGCGCGTAGCTTGCCGAGGACCAGTCCGCGGGGCGAAGTTGGCCAGCGTCCTCAGCAGGTCTGGGCCTATCGACATTAGCGCCGCGGGCCATGAGTCCGGAGTTTCGCCGCCCGCAAGCCGGCCGGCCAGTTCTTTCAGCTGGACTTGCTTCTCCATCATCTCCACCAGGTCGCCGCCCTTTTTGGAGTCGGTGAGATCCCTCATCAGTTCGCGGTTGCTCTTGCGTTCTTCCGCGGCTTCCGCTCGAGCTGCTTTCAGTTCGTCGCGCAGCAGGTCGAACATTACGCCACCGCCGGCGGGCTCCGCTTTCGGCGCGATCATCGAATACAGTTTCACCAGCGCATCCACCATCTCGGTGGTGGAGTTACCCACAGGCGCCGCGGAGTTCTTTACCGCGGACTTCAATCCCTCTTCGGCGCCCGTCTTGATCAGCTCGATCGCGGCAGCCAGCGCATGGGCATCCCCAGCCTGCGGCGGTTCTTTCTTCAGCACCAGCCGCTCAAGCAGGCCGATCAGCTGAGTATTGGCGTCGGCCGCTTTCGGCCCTTCGGTTGTGTTTGGCATCTGTCCTCTCGAACGCAAACCAGTTATGTAGCTGGCATTGTCCGGCTCATCCGGAACCAGTTCAAGCGGGTCCACTACCGGCGGATAGTCGGGATCGTTAAGTTTGTAGGTGGACCGGCAAACCTCCGCCGATCCGCGCGGACGGCTACTGTCCGTTAAGCAGATCAAATAGTTCCCCGACCCTTGCCGGCGCAAAATCTCCTGCTCATTGAAGGGCGGGCCCGGGAACTTTTCAACGTAGGTGAAGTTTTTCGGATTGGTGCGCTTCCGGTCGATCTTCGGCCAGAGACGATACAGGTAGACGCTGTACCGGGTCCACGTGCCGTCCGGACCGGCGATGAGGTTAGAGGTTACTTCAAACAGGTGCGCCGGGTCCACGTGACGCCGCTGGCGCGACACCGGGAAGTTTTCAATCCGCCATTCTTTTCCGGCGGGCGCATCGGCGATCGGCGCGCTGGATTCGTTTTCCAAAGCTACATTATCGGCTGCCGTTTCCTGTCTACGTTTCGCCATACGCCATAAACACTCCTTATGCAACATCGCCGTCGCACTATAATAGTTTATAGTACGACCGTGGTTGAATTGCAACACTTTTCGTGTCACAGTTGCCACATCGAATGGCGTCTACATCCCCTAACGCTGCTGCCAAACAGCCCCTTGTGAACCTTGTAGGCCTCCCGGTGCCCCCGCCCGCATCTGCCCCCCGTTCGCACGGGTGGGGGCACACTCTATGACCAACCGTGGCTATACAACCACACCCGAGCGCGATTACCCCGTGTTCGGCCGCGCCGCCCTTTCCAGCTTCCAGGCATCGCCCATCCCAGACGTGGCCACCGCGCAGACCGTGGCTACGATGTGGACCAACGTCCGGGCGTCGATTGATCACCCGCGGATCCAGGCAGCCGTGCGGCAAGCCATCGCTGGCCGGACGAGCGATCGCCAGCGCGCGGCCGGCATCTTCGAATGGGTGAAGTCCCACGTCGAGTTCGTCCGCGATGAGAAGCT
>JAYTVY010000532.1:0-5113 GCA_043743755.1 Bryobacterales bacterium
TTTCGGTCTGAAGAAGAAAATCCGGATCGGCCGCACGCCATTGACGCTCCTCAAGAAGCTGAAATTTCTCCGCGACACCGCGTTTGACCCGTTCGGCTACTCGGCCCACCGCCGCGAGGAGCGATCCTTGATCGCGTGGTACCGCGACTTGATCAACCAGGTAAAGAGTTTCGAGGATGTGCCGTTGGCGCTGGAGATCGCATCGATTCCCGACCAGATCCGGGGCTACGAAAAAATCAAAGAAGCCAACATCGCCCGCGCAAAACAGTGCGCAATGGAAAAACTCGCTAATAGTAATGTGGGGCAGGTCAGCAACCTGCGGGCCGATTAGCGATCCGCCTGTGAAGCCAGCAAGTAAACGTTGCGCTCCACCGTATTCGCCGCGGATTTCCCCAGCTTCTCGAAAGCGTCCGCCCGCAGCCGCCGCGCTTCGCGATTCCCGGGTTCAGCGTCGATCACCACGCCCAGCAGACCCACTACCAGTTGAGGATCGCTTTCCCGGCTTGCGCGCGCAATAATCGCGGCTGGGCCGCCTGACGCTTCGAGCAGCGCTTTGGCTCGCGCCGCCCGCGGGGCCGGATTCAAATCCGCGGGATCGAAATCGTACCAGCCCGTATACTGCTTATAAATCCCATTCACCGACCACGCCACCGTGCCGTATCCCGGCTGCAGATAGGGCAGCTTCGCGAGATCGTCGGGGAGTTTCACCTCGGCGCGAATGCGCTCCAGCGGCAGCCCTTGATTGATGCGCTTCACCGTCTCATCGTGTACGAATCGAATGGCTCGCGCGTAGTTCGCCAGCAGTGAATCGATTGCCTCCGCACCGGCCTGGGGACGTGTGTGCGATGGGACCAGGTACTCGGGACGCAGCTTGCGCATGCGCTCCAGCGACGCCGCCCAGCCAGGCACCGGCCGGTCCGGTTTCATGGGACTGGCCAGCATTGGAAAGCTCTCGTAGAACAAGTCGCCTGGCAGCAGCACGCGCTCCCGCGGCAGCCACACCATCAGGTGATCGAAGGTCTCGCCGATGGTGTGATACAGCTCGAAATTCGTGCCGCCTTCCTCGAACTTGTACTCCTCATCAAACAGCACGCTGGGCGGTACGTACCCGCGCTCGCCGGGATCGCGCGCATCAATCGCCAGCTTCGCTCCGCGCAATTCTTCCGGAAGCGCGGATCCGAATTGGATTGCGTTCAAGCGCGCGTTGTAGCCCCCCAGCATCACGTACTTGCGCAACTCCTCGGTGTGATTCCGCTGGGCGATTATTTTGGTCCCGCCGCCTAGAAACACCTTCGCTCCGTTGATGTGATCGCCGTGGAAGTGCGTATAGACGATGTAGCTGACGGGAAGCGGGGAGATCTTGCGAAACTCGTCGAGGGTCGCTTGCGCCGCGCGCGGGCTTTCGGTGGTGTCAACAACCACCACGCTCTTGTCCGTGATCACGTAGATCACGTTCCCCAAGGCGAATCCGGTGGCCACGTAGACGTGGTCAGTCACTTTGCGCAGAGCTTTTTCCGGATTCAGATACTGCGACCAGCCGGGCAGCGCGATGGCCAGCAACGAAAGGACGATTCTCATCGCCGTATCATAACGGCCCCGGCGCGGGCTGGCAAGGTGACCTTCAACAGGCCCGCTTCCACCGATACGATACCCAGCGTTCCCAGCGCATCCTTCCACGCCCCTTGCTCCGCCACTTCTATGGCCGCGCTCTTGGTCCCGTTGTTCAGCATGACCACGGCATCCCCTCTGCGGTATACGTAGACATTGTCGTCCACGCGAACTTCCGTCATCCGGCCGCGGCGCAGATCCGGGATCTCCGCCCGCAGCCGCGCCAGCTTGCGAACATGCTCAAAGACGCTCTGTTCTTCCACGGTGCGTCCAGCCGCGATAAAGGCGCTGCGAGTATCCTCCCGCCAGCCGCCGGGAAAATCGCGGCGATTGTCGGGATCGTCGCCGCCGCGCATCGCGACCTCATCGCCGTAATAAATCATGGGCGTCCCGCGCCCGGTCAATAGCCAGGTGAATGCCAGCTTCAACCCCTCGGCCGCGGCGCCGCTCTCATTCATGAACCGCTTCACGTCGTGCAGCCCCAGAAACGTCACCAGCACATCCGGATTCGGATACAGCCAGTCATGCGCCGCCATCACCGCGAGATCTTTGATGGGGGCGCCTTGCGCGAACACCTTGCGCGCCACGAAGTATGACGGAAAGTCGAACAGCGAATCCACGCCCGAATCGATACCGTCGTATTGCTTGCGCCCGCCTTGAAAGAACGACACCAGGGCCGGATCGCCATCGAACATCTCGCCGACCGCTCGCAGCCCCGGAAACTCTTTCTTGATCGCCGCCATCCACTCATGCCAGAACCGCCGCGACACATACGGCAGAGTGTCCTGCCGGATTCCATCCAGGCCGCTGACGCCCACCCACCACAGCGTGTTCTGGATCAAATAACGCGCAACTTCGGGATCCTCTTGATTCAGGTCCGGCAAAATATCGATGAACCAGCCGTCCAGCACCGGTCTGCGCAGCGCATCTGGCGCATGGGGATCCGCCAGCGTCCAGGTTTGCCACGTTTCGTTCAAATGCTTCGCCGCCGTGCCGTGAAACCAGGTGGGCGTCGGCGAATCCTGCACCCAGGGATGATAAGGACCTGTGTGATTCGCCACCATGTCCAGAATTACCTTGATCCCACGCGCATGCGCCGCGTCCACCAGATCGCGAAACTTCGCCACGTCGCCCAGGTGCTCGTCCACGGAGTAAAAATCGACGGCGCCGTACCCGTGATAGTCGGTGATTGCCTCGCCGTTGTATTTCTCGCGCTCGTTCAGATGATTCACGTTGTCGTAAATAGGATTGATCCAAAGTGCGGTGGCGCCAAGATCTTTTAAATAATCCAAATGATCCCGGATACCGGCCAGATCGCCGCCGTGATAATAGCGGGCTTTCGCGCGATCGAACATTCCCTTCGATACAGGGGGATCGTCATTCGACGGATCGCCGTTCGCGAACCGGTCCGGCATAATCAGGTAGATCACATCGTCGGGCGAAAAGCCCTGGAAGCGGCCCTGGCGAGGGAGCGGCGCGAGCGCCTCAAACGGGGCAATCGCGGTGCCGCCGGAAGTCGTGATTTTCAGAGGATGCGCGCCGGCTCTTCGAATCGTGACATCCGCAAACAAATATGTCCCGGCGTCATTCACTTTCACGGATCCGATAGCGATTCCGCTGTCAGAGGATACGCGAGCGCTCTGAAGTCCGGTACCGCGGATCAATAATCGCACGGGGTTGATGGAGTGGCCCACCCACCAGTCGGGCGGCTCCACCTTAGTGACGGTTGGCGCAGCTTCGAGGCTTAGCAGCGCGAACCATAGCGGCCAGAATCTCTTCATGTGGCTACCGGCGCGGGGGCGGCGGAATCCTGGACTCGCTTCATGAGAATCGCAGCCAGCACCATGAACGCGCCGCCCGCCACCACCGCGTACAGCCGGTTGTTGTCGAGCAGATGATTCATCACCCAGCCGAAACATAACGACGCTGTTATCTCAGGCAGCACAATGGCGAAATTAAACACACCCATGTAAATGCCGATCTTCCTGGGGGGCAGGCAGCCCGCCAGAATGGTATAGGGCATGGCGAGAATACTGGCCCAGGCGATACCCACACCCGTCATGGACAGCGCCAGCAGCCACTTGTTGTGGATTACGGCGACCGACATCAGCCCGGCCGCGCCGCACAGCAAGCACAAAGAATGCGTAAGCTTCCTGCCCAGGCGGCGGGCCATCGCGGGAAGCACGAATGAAAACAGAAAACACACGATGGAGTACACCGCGAAGCAGTTGCCCCCCCACTCCACGCCTTCCGTATAGAGCGCGGAATTTGTATCGGGCGCTCCGAAGACATTGCGCGCGACGGCCGTCGGAAAATAGAGCCACATGCAGAACAACCCGAGCCAGGTGCAGATCTGCACCAGCGAAAGCTGCCGCATGGTGGCGGGCATGGCGCGGATTGCGGCGAAGATCTCGCGCACGTTGTGCCCGATGCCGCTGTGCTCGGCCTTGCCCCGCGCAAATTCCTCGAGATCCTCCGGCGGATACTCCTTCGTGGTGGCCACGGTCCACAGCACCGCGCCCAAAAACACCGGCGCTCCGATATAGAACGCCATCCGGACGGGGAGTGGAATGCTGTGCCCCACGGACCGCTCGCCGCCTACGCCGAACACGTGCGTCAACAGGTACGGCAGCGCCGATGCGATGCTGGCGCCCAGCCCGATCATCAGGCTCTGCATTGCGAATCCACGCGCGCGCTGCTCCTCGGGAAGCATGTCCGCGACAAATGCGCGGAACGGCTCCATGCTGATGTTGATGGACGCGTCCATCACCCAGAGCAGGCCCGCCGCCATCCACAGCGCGGCCGAGTTCGGCATCGCGATGAGCGCCAGCGAGCTGAGAATCGCTCCGATCAAGAAGTACGGGCGACGCCGTCCCATCTTGTTCCAGGTACGGTCGCTCATGTGGCCGATCACCGGCTGCACCAGCAATCCCGTCAGCGGCGCGGCCAGCCAGAGCAGCGGAAGCTGATTTGCGCTGGCGCCCAAATATTCGTAGATCGCGCTCATGTTGGAGAGCTGCAGGTTCCAGCCGAACTGGATTCCGAAGAATCCAATGCTCATGTTGACGATCTGCCGGCCGCTCAGCCGCGGTTTTTCCATGGAGGCCCTACCGATCATACAGCACGGCCAGCAGCTTCAAACGACGCAGCATGGCCGGCGTAAGGTCGCCCGCGCGAAAACGCCAGCGCCAATTTCCGTTGGTGCTGGCAGGCAGATTCATGCGGGCCTCACTGCCCAGCCCCAGCACATCCTGGAGCGGAACCATCACAGTGCTGGCCGGTGACGTCATCAACGCGCGAATAAGAGCCCAATGAATATCGTGCCCGTCGGTGTTCAGGTACGCCTTCACGTACTCGCGCTCGCGGTCGATTTCCGCCGCCGACCGCGTACTCCCCTCGCCGGCCTGGCTGTTCCACCAGCCCACGGTTGTATCGTTATCGTGCGTGCCGGTATATGCCACCAGCTCGTGTGGAAAATTGTGCGGCCGGAATGCCGCGGCCTGCG
>JAYTVY010000533.1:0-5138 GCA_043743755.1 Bryobacterales bacterium
TGCCACGGCACAAAGGCGTGTTCGTGTTCCTGTTGTATTTCTTGTGCCTTGGCGCGGGTTACATCCTGATTCAAGTGGCACTCATCCAGAAATTCATCCTGTTCCTGGGCCATCCGACCTATGCGCTCACGGTAATTGTTTTCTCCATGCTGGTATCCAGCGGCCTGGGCAGCTTCTTCAGCCGGAGGCTGCTGGGCGATGACGACCCAGCGCGGCTGCGCTGGCTGCTGCTGTCCATCACGGTGGCCGTGTCCCTTCTCGCAGTGCTCGCCGCGCCCATCAGCGAGGCCGGCATCGGCTGGCCACTGCCGCTGAAGATGCTGGTGGCCGTGCTGCTGATCGCGCCGGCGGGGTTCCTGATGGGCATGCCCTTTCCCACGGGCTTGCGGCGATTGGAGACATGGTACCCGGAGGGTGTGCGCTGGGCATGGTCATTGAACGCCGCCGCCAGCGTGCTGGGTTCCGCCAGCGCGATTATCCTGGCCATCTACGTGGGTTTGCGGATGACGGTGCTGATCGGCGGGGGCCTGTATCTAGGCGCGCTGGCGGCCACCTGGCTCGCGCAGCGAGCGAGAGCAGGCGCGGCGCAGGAGCGTGTTGCCGAGGGAGTTGTCTCGCGGCCGTGATGTGGAATGCGATTCGCTCGCGGCCGCGCTGAAGCGAACGGAACGGCTGGCGAGTCCGTCACTACAGCAGCCCCGAAGCGCGGACCCTTCTTCTTTGCATGTGAATATCGGAGCCTTTATCAGTCTTCTGTTCAATTGGAAGATTAAACATCAGAATGGCGGTTCTATATGGCTGAGGCCGGTTGGCACAGACGACCACAAAAGAGAAGCCTTTGGATGCGCGGAGTTTGTGAATCGCCAAGCGCAAAGATTTAATGGACTACGGTTTGGGGAGACTTGCAGCACAATCCTGGTATGCTTGGCACCATGCGAATACTCGCAATTTACTGCCTACTAGGGGTCGTCGCTGCTGTTGCCCAAGATTCCAAACCTGAAACCGCTGCGGTCTCCGAGCCTGAGTTTTCCGACGTGTTCTACAGGCTTGACGCGGGGAAACTGATGCCCCTGGAGCGTCAGACAGCTAACGTGCACGGCAGGGCGAAAGGGTTCATCGTGATGACGATGAAAACCACTTCGGAATTCCCCGGCGCGAAGTCTCCGGTGCGCTTTCACGCGGGAGAGACGCTGGAGTTTGTAGTTCGCTCAGGCTTCGCGGCATCGACACTGGACCCCAACACCATTTATTGCCTGCGCAAGCTGGAAGCCAAAAGGCATAAACGCGAGCTGGTCACCATGGCCGGGCACGCCTCACCCCTGGGCGCGTCGATGAATAGGAATCTTGCCCAAGGGGTCCTGCCGGTGAATTTCGCCCGCTATGGGGCTTCTTCAATCAGACTGATCTCTGGAGTACTGGCACGGGGTGAATACGCCCTGGGACTCGTTCACGCCCAGACCATGTTCTGCTTCGGCGTGGATTAGAACTTTCGGCCAGGCGCACACAATTAACCCACTACGCGGCTCAGAGTCGGGTTCAATGGTATCTTGCTAATTTGCATGTCCTCGATCTCGCTGCTGGCCATCTCCAACCCCGCGCTTCCCGAACTTAGCCGGCTTGAAGAGTTGCAAGGACCGGTGGACCTGATCGTAAGCAACGATCTGGAATACCTGACCGAGCGGGCGCCCGACGCCGACGTCATTCTCAACTGCACTTTCCACGGCGATCTTTTCTGTAAGGTCTTTCCGCACGCAAGCAAGGTGCGGTGGGTGCATTCGCTCTCGGCCGGGGTGGAGACGATTCTCTGCCCGGAGCTGGCTGCCGGCGCGACGCCGCTTACCAACGGGCGCGGGGTCTTTCGGGGATCGCTGGCTGAATTCACCATCACAGCGATACTGTATTTCGCCAAAGAGCTGCGCCGCATGATCAGGCAGCAGCAGGCCGGCGTGTGGAAACAGTTTGACGTGGTGGAAATCAAGGGGCGGACGCTGGGAGTTGTGGGTTACGGGGAAATAGGGCGGGCTTCCGCGGAGCTGGCGAAAGCGCTGGGTATGAGAGTGATCGCGCTGCGGCGGCGAGCGTCGTTATCGCAGGCCGATCCGCTGCTGGATGCGGTGTATCCCGCGGACCAGCTGCGCGATCTGATGGCGGCATCCGACTATGTGCTGGCGGCCGCCCCCATCACGCCCGACACGCGCGGGATGATCGGGGCGGCCGAGCTGCGGGCGATGAAGCCGACCGCCGCGATTATCAACGTGGGGCGCGGTCCCGTGATTGACGAGGCGGCGCTCATCGACGCGCTGCGCGAGAAGCGCATCGCGGGAGCGGCCCTGGACGTGTTCGACGTGGAGCCGCTGCCGCCGGGGCATCCATTCTTCGAGCTGGAGAACGTTCTGCTGTCGCCGCATTGCGCGGATCACACGCCGGGCTGGGTAGGCCTCGCCATGACGCAGTTTCTAGAAGAATTCGAGCGCTTTCGCACCGGGCAGCCGCTGCGAAACATAGTCGACAAACAAGCGGGGTATTGAACAATGCTGAAAGCATGGATGGCGTGCGCTCTGGGCTTCGCCGCGGCGTGCGCGCAAGGCTATACGCCGGCGCCGGAGAACCTGAAGGCGCGCGAGGCATTTCAGGACAACAAGTTCGGCCTGTTCATCCACTGGGGCGTCTATAGCGTCCTGGCCAAAGGCGAGTGGGTGATGAATAACGACAAAATGTCCGCGTCGGAATATGAAAAGCTCCCGCCGCGATTCAATCCCACTGAATTCAATGCCGCCGAGTGGGTGGCAATGGCGAAAGACGCGGGCATGCGCTACATCACCATCACCAGCAAGCATCACGACGGGTTCGCGATGTTCGGCTCCAGGCAGAGCGACTGGAACATCGTCGACCGCACCCCGTACAAGAAAGACCCGCTGAAGATGCTGGCCGACGAGTGCCGCAAGCAGGGCATCAAGCTGTTCTTTTATCACTCGCAGCTGGACTGGCACCATCCGGATTACTATCCGCTGGGCCGCACGGGCCATGCATCGGGACGTCCGGAGGGCGGCGATTTCAACAAGTATCTGGATTACATGGACGCGCAGTTGCGCGAGCTGCTGACCGGGTACGGCGACGTGGGCGGCATCTGGTTCGACGGCATGTGGGACAAGCCCGACGCGAACTGGAGAATCGAGAAAACGTACTCGTTGATCCACAGCCTGCAGCCGGCGGCGCTGGTGGGCAGCAATCATCATCTGAAGCCCTTCGACGGCGAGGACTTCCAGATGTTTGAGAAGGACCTCCCGGGCGGCAATACGTCGGACTTCAACTCGAAGTCGGAAATTGGAAAGCTGCCGCTGGAAACCTGCGACACCATCAACGGGGCCTGGGGATACAACCAGAATGACAAGCGCTTCAAAAGCTCCAGCGATCTGATCCGCTATCTGGTACGCGCCGCCGGCAACAACGCGAATTTTCTCTTGAACGTGGGGCCCATGCCCAATGGGAAAATCCAGCCCGAGTTCGGGGAGCGCCTGCACGCGATGGGCGAGTGGCTGCGCAAGAACGGCGACTCGGTGTACGGGACGCGCGGCGGTCCCATAAAGCCGCGGCCGTGGGGCGTAACCACGCGCAAGGGACGCAAGATCTACGTGCACGTGCTGGACTGGCCAGACGAAGTACTGACGCTTCCGGCGATAGAAGGCGTGCAGTCGGCGAAAATGTTTTCGAGCGGGCAACCGGTATCGGTAAAGATGGTGGAAGGCGCAACGCTGCTGCATCTGCCGCCGGGGCGCGATCCGGTGGATACCATCGTGGTGCTGGAGACGCGTTGACCGTCGAAGACATTCGGGCGGCGGCGGTCCGCATCCGGGGAATCGCGCAGCGCACGCCGGTGATGACTTCGCGGACGTTCGACGAGCGCGCCGGTGTAGCGTCGTTTTTCAAGTGCGAGAATCTGCAACGGGGCGGGGCTTTCAAGATTCGCGGGGCGGCGAATTTCATTTACTCGATTCCCAAGGATGCTCTGCCTCGAGGCGTGGTGGCGTATTCGTCGGGCAACCATGCGCAAGCAGTCGCGATTTCGGCGCGCTCCGTGGGCGTTCCAGCGACGCTGGTGATGCCCCTGGACGCTCCGAAGTCAAAGGTGGAGGGGACGCGCGGGTACGGCGCAACCATCGTGACGTATGACCGGTTCCGTGAAGATCGCGACGCTATCGGCCGGCGCATAGCCGAGGAGACGGGCGCCACGCTGGTGCCGCCTTTCGATCACGAGTGGACCATCGCCGGTCAGGGAACGGCTGCGCTGGAACTGCTGGAAGAAACGCCGGATCTGGACGCGCTGGTGGTGTGTATTGGGGGCGGGGGGCTCATTTCCGGGTCGGCCATCGCGGCGCGCGCGGTGCGTCCGGGGATTCGAATCTTCGGCGTGGAACCGGAAGGCGGCAACGATACCTGGCTATCATTTCGCGCCGGCAAACGCGTAACAATACCCGCGCCGGAGACCATTGCCGACGGCCTGCGCTCGCCATCGCCCGGTGAATTGACGTTCCCGATCATACAGAAGAACGTGGAGGACATCGTACTGGTGAGCGACGCTGAAATCCGCGAGACGATGAAGTTCTTTCTTACGCGAATGAAGCTGGTAATCGAGCCGAGCGGCGCGGTGGCGCCGGCGGCTTTGCTGTTTGGGAAATTGCCGAAGGATCTGCGGCGCGCGGGCGCGATTGTTTCAGGCGGGAACGTGGATCTCGAGTTCCTCCAGAGTCTCGGGAATTGACTCGGCGGTTGCGATAAACGCGTAGTAGTCCACGCGGACCTTCGCGCGCGCGGGAATCCAGCGGTATGCGGGGACGCCGAAGAGCGAGTTGCGCTCAATCATTTTTCGGCGCGGCTCGGGAAACGGCGAAGCTCCAAATTCCATGCCGCGGGTCATGGTGACGCCGTTCCAGGGCGGCTGCTTGCGGCTGTGATTTTCATCCCATACGCCGAGCCACGGGAAATCGGAACGCGTCCAGACGTAGCCGAACAGGATATGAGATTTCGGCGACCATGCGAAGAAGAAAGCGCGGTCGCGGTGAGGGTCCATCAAGACGGTGCTGAAGCCGGCGGAGGACTCGGCTTGCGTGTAGAGTTCGAGATTTCCCGGCCAATCGAAA
>JAYTVY010000534.1:0-7782 GCA_043743755.1 Bryobacterales bacterium
CTTCTACTGGCATCGTCGATTAGTCCCCTACGACCAGTATACGCTAGTGCGGTGGCGGAGGAGGAGGGGGCGGAGCCGGTGGCGGTGGCGGACCGATGGGCGGAGGAGGTCCGCCGGTCTGGCCGGAGACGCCGCCGGTGGTCCCGCCGGTTGCTCCGGGCCGCGTGTGTGTCATGGCGACATTCACGGCATCGTTCAAACTGCGAAGCACGCGCTGCGCGACGGATCCGCGATCGATCCCGTTGCGCGACAGCGGCGAATCGCGGAAGATCTCCAGGGATTCTCCGGCATTCACCAGCTTGCTGGAGCCGCCCTTGGTGGCATGGCGAACGTCCACCTGTCCTTCTTCAACGGTTACCAGCGTGGTTTGAGATTCCGGATCCACGCTGACATCGAAGGTTGTGCCGCGCACGGAAATTACGGCCGTGGGCGTATAAATCTTGTTCGGATTCGGCTGCCCGCCCCACTTTTGTATATGGATCTTCACACGGCCAACCAGCACATCAATGAGATCGCGCCAGTTGCCCGGATTCTTGCGGAAGACCACGTTGGAGTTCGGGTAGACCTCAAAAGTGCTGCCATCGGAAACCTGGAAACGGGCGAAGCCGTCAGGTCCAGTGACTACCACCTGCTGCACTTGGATGGAGTCCCCGACATTGAGGGCCCAAGGATCCGAGCCTTTGAGCACGGAAACCTGGCCGGTGAGCGAGATCACCTTGGCGGCTGCGTCGGGAGAGGAGGGGAAGATCTGGCCAGGGCACACCCCTAGCGTTAGAGCCGCCGCCAAGGAGGCGAGGGCCGCTGCGTTCAGCCGCGAACTGCCGATCCGCGCTAACATAAAGTAATCCCTGCGGGATACCGACTTACGAGCGTGCCTCCCGATGAAGATTTAGTCTACCATCAAAATTGCTATGCAAGAAGGTGTCCGAATCGATTTTCGGTCGAAAAGTATTGTGAACGCAAGCCTTTTGTGGCTCGGTTAGCGTCAAAGTAACGTCGAAAGGGATACAATAGACTCTGCGCATGTGTCGCAAGGATACAAGTCGGCAGTTTGCGGTTCTAACCGTAGTTGCACTGGGCTGTTTGTATGCCAACGCACAGACCGCCCCGCTTGCGCTCGACTGGCGCCACATCGGCAACTCCGGTTTGGACCTGTCCCTGGCGGGAGTGGCCACTGGACCGGTTGACCGGGTCTGGTATTCCCCGGATGGTTCCAAGTTATACGCCCGGACATCCCTTGGCCGCGTATTTCAGACTGCGGATTTCGAGCGCTGGACGGCCGCTTCGGACGCTCCGGCGCCAGCCCCGGCGGCATCCGCCACAGGCCTTGGAACGCCCGAAACGGGGGCGGCATTACGCGCCGTAACCAGGCCATCGGCGCGGGTTTACGGCTTTGGACGGAACGCGTGGCGATCCGACGACGGGGGCGCGAACTGGTCTAATCTCACGGACTATAAAGGCGTATCCATCGTTGGGGGACCGGTCGCGGATTTAGCGGTATCGCCCAGGAATCCGGAAGAGATCGCTATGGCGGGGCCGCGGGGCGTGTGGCGGTCGGCGGATGGCGGATTGTCCTGGAGCGGGCTGAATCAGAGGCTTCCGAACCTGCCCGTGTCGCGACTGCTGGCGGTTCCGGGAAACGGACGGGGAGTGCGGTTGGCGCTGAGCGGGGCGGAGGCGCTGGAAGTGGAATGGGCGCCAGGCGAAAAGACCGCCTGGAGACCGGCGGAAGCAGTGGAGTTCCGGCGCGACGCCACTTTGAAACAGGCTCTGGCCGGAAAACTAAAGAAGACCGTGACAGCGGTGGCGGCATCGGGATCATTCGCGTATGCGGGCGATTCGGAAGGGCGGTTGTGGGCTTCCTCCGATTTCGGCGAGACCTGGGTGCAATTCCTGCTGGCCGAAAGCGGTGCGGTGGAAGCCATTTACATCGATCCGAAAGATCCGCGCGTGGCCGTTGCGGCGATGCGCATGCCCGTGACCCCATCCACCATTCAGGCCAAATCGCCGCACGTGCTGCGCACCATGAATGGCGGCATCTTCTGGGACGACATCACTTCAAATCTGCCCGACGTCGCTGCGCACGGGATCGCGGCAGACCGGAGCAGCGGCGCCATTTACGTCGCTACCGATGCCGGCGTGTTCTACACCACCACCGACTTGGCCAGTGCCGGCCGGCCCACGAACTGGGTCGCGGTAAGCGATAAGCTGCCTAAGGCCTCCGCCATGGATGTGCGGCTGGACGGCGGAGCCAACCAGTTATATGTCGCGCTGGACGGCTACGGCGTGTATGCCACCATCGCTCCGCATCGATTCCGCGATGTGCGCGTGGTGAATGCGGCCGACTATAGCTCGCGCGCGGCTGCGCCGGGATCGTTGCTGAGCGTGCTGGGCGCTAACGTCCAATCGGCCCGGTCCGCGGATCTGAACATTCCGGTGCTGGACGCCACTGACACCGCCTCCCAAATCCAGGTGCCGTTCGAAGCCAGGGGAACCAGTTTGCCGCTGGTGCTGGAGGCAGGCTCCGGGCGCATACTGGCGGGCATCGCATTGCAAAGCGCGTCGCCATCGATTTTCGTCGATCCCGAGGGCAGTCCATTGATTCTGGATGCCGATAGCGGGGTGTTGCTGGACGCAATGAAGCCCGCGCATTCGAATACGCGGATACAGATTCTGGCTACCGGGCTGGGCCGCGTAACTCCCGAATGGCCTACCGGGATCGCCGCGCCGCGGGGCGATCCGCCGCGCGTGGTGGCGTCCGTGCAAGCCTGGCTCGATCGCGCTCCGGTGGAAGTGACGCAGGCCGTGCTCGCACCGGGGTACATCGGGTTCTATCTGATCGAAGTGCAACTGCCGCGGATCGTGAATGCAGGGCCGGCGGAATTGTACTTGCAGGCGGAAGGTCATGAGAGTAACCGGGTGCGGCTTTACATAGAGCCGTAGCGGCCGCCGGACGGGACCCCGCCCCAAAAAAGATATGCTGCCTTATACGTGGCGACGAGTGCTGACGATGGTCCGGATTCTGCTGGGCCTGAGCGGGCTTACGCTACAACTGATCTCCTCCTCATTCGCGCCAACCGACACGGTGATTCTGTTCGCGGCTTACACGGCGTATGCGTGTGTCGCACTGTTCTGGCGGGGGCTGGAGGATTCTGGATATCCCACGCTGGCGTTGCTGCTGGATCTGGTGTTCTTTGTTCTATCCACTACCAGCAGCGTGGCGTACAGCTATTGGGTCTCTGCGGTATTCTTCGCCTTTGTACTGCTGGCCGGGGTGATGCTGCACGATTGGTGGAAGCCGCCGCTGCTGGGCGCCGCATCGGTGGCGTTTCTCTATGCGGCGCAGACGCAGCAAATGGGGGCGCTGATGCCGGCGCTGATTGCATCCACCATTGTCGCGTCGGTGCTGGCTATCGAGCGCCAGTATCTGGAAGAACGGCTTTCCAGCGCTTCGCGCCAGACGGTGCTCTATCGTTACGACGCCGAGAAGGCCCGTGAGAGCGAGCGGCAGCGAATCGCCGCGGACTTCCACGATGGACCGCTGCAAAGCTTTATCAGTTTCCAGATGCGCCTGGAGATCATCAAGAAGCTGCTGGTCCGCGACCAGACGGCGGCGGCCGAAGAACTGGTCCAATTGCAGGATCTGTGTAAATCGCAAGTGAATGAGCTGCGCAGCTTCGTGCGCAGCATGCGGCCGGTGGACGTGGACGGCAGCCTGAGCGCCACGCTGCGGCGCGTGGTTCAGCAATTCCAGAAAGACACGGGTGTTCCGTGTACTTTCGTGAGCAGCGATTTTGTGGAGCCGGCCGAGCCGGAAGTCTCGCTGGAACTGCTGCAGATTGTCCGCGAAGCGCTGTACAACGTACAGAAGCACTCGGCTGCGACACGCGTGGCAGTGACCGTGGAGAAGTCCGAGGACGCTCTGCAAATCGCGATTGAAGACAACGGGACGGGTTTTCCATTCAGCGGGCGATTCTCGCTGGACGAGCTGGAACTGCTGCGATTGGGGCCTGCGAGTATCAAGCGGCGGGTGCGCACTCTGGGTGGAGATTTGCTGCTGGATTCGCGGCCCGGGCAAGGCGCGGGCCTGAGGATTCGGCTGGCCACATGAGCCGCTGGTGGCTCTTGCCGCCCTTGCTGGCGCTCCTGGCAGGGTGCGGGCGCTATCGCGATTTCACCCTTCCCACACCGGCCGGAGTTCCCTCCGAAGTTCACTACATCTGGAGAGCGCAGGCCGCCCCCGTGCTCTTACCTGGCGCACCACGTGAGTGGGATGCCGTGGATGTGCTGAATCCCTCGGTGATCCGGCGAGGCAGCGAACTGCTCAATCTCTATTCGGGATTCGACGGCAAGAATTGGCGCACGGGTCTCGCCACTTCGATTGACGGCGTGACGTGGACGAAGGCTGGGATGGTGCTGCAGCCCGATCCGCGGAGTTGGGAAAGCAGCGGAATCGCCGCGAACGGATCGGTGGTCGACGACGGGAGTGAACTGCTCTATTACTACCAGGCGGGAGAGCCGCCCCGCATCGGGCGGGCGCGTTCATCGGATGGACGGCAGTGGACAAAATTCGGGAACCCCGTGCTGACCCTGGGGCCTCGTGGAAGCTGGGACGAACGCGGGGTGGCCGATCCCTATGTGATCCGGGCGGGGAAGGCGTGGTATTTGTACTATCTCGGTATGGATCGCGCTCGCCGGCAGCGCCTGGGAATCGCCATGTCGGCCGATGGCGTTACGTGGTACAAATTGCGCTCGAATCCGGTACTTGGGCTGGGAGAATTTGGCGCGTTCGACGAGAACGGACTGGGCGAGCCCTCGGTGTGGGCGGCACACGGCGACTACTGGATGCTGTACACCGGCCGCGACCGCGGAGAAGTGCGCCGGCTGGGGCTGGCGCGGTCTCGCGACGGAGTCCACTGGGAGAAAACCGGGCAGCCGATCGGCGGCTCCGAAGCATGGAATGCGAAGACTTTGTGCGACCCCGCGGTGCTGGTGGAAAACGGACGCGTGCGTGTCTGGTTCGGCGGCGGCGACATAGCGCATCCGGCTGAGAACGTCCACGGGCGCATCGGAATGGCGGAACTGGTGGAGGAAACCGGCATCCCAGCGGGCGCGGGAGGCATCCAGCACCCATGAGGATCGGAGTCACGTGCTACCCAACCTACGGCGGCAGCGGAATCGTCGCAACGGAACTGGGGCTGGAGCTAGCCAATCGCGGCCATGAGATCCACTTCATTACGTATGCGAATCCCATCCGGCTGGACCCCGGCACGCCGCGCATTCACTATCACGAAGTGGAAGTCTCGAATTATCCGCTGTTCCAGTATCCTCCCTACTGCCTCGCGCTGGCATCCCGCATGGTGGAGGTGGCGGACGAGTACCGTCTGGACCTGCTGCACGTCCATTACGCGATTCCGCATTCCATTTCAGCGCTGCTGGCGCAGCAGATGATGACGAAGCGGCGGCTGCCGTTTATCACCACGCTGCACGGTACCGATATCACGCTGGTTGGAATGGACCGGTCCTATTTTCCGATTACCAAGTTTTCTATCGAGCGGTCGAATGGAGTCACCAGTATCAGTCATGACTTGAAGCGGGACACGCTGGCGTTTTTCGGCGTGGAAAATGAGATTCGCGTGATGCACAACTTCGTGAATGTGGACATGTACCATCCGCTCGCGGAGCGCCCTGCTGGCGAGCTGAAGCTGATTCATATTTCGAATTTTCGTCCGGTGAAGCGGGTGCTGGACTGCATAGAAATTCTGGGTGAGGTCCGCAAGCACGTTCCGGCGCGGCTTTACATGGTGGGGGATGGTCCGGAGCGCGCTCCGGCGCAGCGGCTGGCGCGCGAGCGCGGACTGGATGAGCACATCACGTTCATGGGCAAGCAGGACCACGTGGAGCGGCTGATTCCCCAAATGCATGTGCTGCTGCTGCCGAGCGAAATGGAGTCGTTCGGACTGGCGGCACTGGAGGCGATGTCTTGCGGCGTGCCTCCCGTAGCCACCAGAGTGGGCGGAGTGCCGGAGTTGATCACGCACGGTGTGGACGGATTCCTGGAGGCGGTGGGCGATATCGGCGCCCAGGCGGCGCGGGTGGTGGAACTGCTGTCGGATGCGGTGGCACACGCGCGCATGGCGGAAGCCGCAAGGCGCACGGCGGTGGAGAAGTTCTCGACGGCGCTGATCATTCCCCAGTACGAGAGTTACTACCAGGAAATTGTGGGGCGTCCATGACCTGATAATCGGCCCTGCGCGGGGAGTTACCATGGAGTCATAGATGGAAACGAGGAACTCTTTTGGAGCGGCGTGCCAGCTGCGCGCAGGCGGGCAGGAGTATCGGATCTATTCGCTGGAGGCGCTGGAGCGGGCGCACATCGCCAGCGTGTCCCGCATCCCATACTCCATCAAAGTGCTGCTGGAAAACCTGCTCCGATGTGAAGACGGGCGCACGGTCAAGGCCAGCGATATCGAGTATGTCGCGAAGTGGACCACTTCGGGACCAGCGCGCGAGATCAACTTCCGTCCGGCCCGCGTGCTGCTTCAGGATTTCACCGGCGTGCCTTGCGTGGTGGACCTGGCCGCGATGCGCGATGCATTGCGCGATATGGGCGCCGATCCGAAGCTCGCGAATCCGCTGATCCCGGTGGATCTGGTGATCGATCATTCGGTCCAAGTGGACCAGTGGGGCTCCGAGGGCGCGTTTCAAGCTAATGCGCTGCTCGAATTCCAGCGCAATCAGGAGCGCTATTCGTTCCTGCGCTGGGGCCAGACCGCATTTCAAGATTTTCGCGTGGTTCCTCCGGACACTGGCATTGTCCATCAGGTCAATCTCGAGTATCTGGCCAGTGTTGTGTTCACCGATCGCCGGCATGCTCCCACGCTGGCGTATCCCGACACGTTGATGGGCACCGATTCGCACACCACGATGGTCAACGGGCTGGGCGTGCTGGGCTGGGGCGTGGGCGGCATAGAAGCCGAGGCCTGCATGCTGGGCCAGCCCATTTCGATGCTGCTGCCGCAAGTGGTGGGATTCAAACTCACCGGGCGGCTCGCCGCCGGCTCGACGGCTACCGATCTGGTGCTCACTATCACGCAGATGCTTCGCAAAAAGGGCGTGGTGGGAAAGTTCGTCGAGTTCTACGGACCTGGAGTGGCCGCGCTCTCGCTGGCCGACCGCGCCACTATCGGCAACATGGCGCCCGAGTACGGCGCCACCATCGGCTTCTTCCCCATCGATCATCAAACCCTGGATTATCTGCGCCTGACCAATCGGCCACCCGAGCTGGTGGACCTGGTGGAGGCGTATGCGAAACAGCAGGGCTTGTTCCTCTCGCCCGATTCACCGGATCCCGTGTACAGCGATACGCTGGAACTGGATCTTTCGAAAGTGGTCCCGTCGCTGGCGGGTCCGAAGCGGCCGCAGGATCGCATCAACCTGCCCGACGTGAAGAAGAATTTTCTGGATACGCTGGCCGAACCTGCGCGATCGGCGACTGTCAATTTCAATGGCGAAGGCTCGGCCACGATTCACGACGGCGCGGTGGTGATCGCGGCGATTACCAGCTGCACCAACACGTCCAATCCGTCGGTGATGGTGGCCGCCGGCCTGCTGGCGAAGAAAGCCGTCGAGCGCGGGTTGAAATCGAAGCCATGGGTGAAGACCAGCCTGGCGCCGGGATCAAAAGTAGTCATGGATTACCTGACGGACGCGGGCTTGATGCCGTATCTGGAGGCTCTCAATTTCCATCTGGTGGGCTATGGCTGCACCACCTGCATCGGC
>JAYTVY010000535.1:0-4975 GCA_043743755.1 Bryobacterales bacterium
CCAGACGTCGAGGCCCACGATATCGAGCAGGCGGAAGCTGGCGCTGTTGGGCAAGCCGATCAGGGGACCGGTGAGCGCGTCCACTTCTTCCATGGTGTAATCGCCTTCGACAGTGACCTTGGCGATGGTGCCGCCGAAAAAGCTGCCGATTCGATTCGCGATGAAGTTCGGCGTGTCCTTGCACGGCACCACGCCCTTACCGAGACGGCGATCCGCGAAATCGGAAACGAAGGCGAGCACTTCGGGATCGGTGTCTTCGCCCGGTATCATCTCCATCAGGTGCAGATAGCGCGGGGGATTGAAGAAGTGCGTGCCCAGGAAGTGGCGGCGGAACTCGGGCGTGAAGCCTTCCGAGATTTCACGCAGAGGGATGCCGCTGGTGTTGGTGGAGAGGATCGCTCCGGGCTTGCGGGCGGCTTCCACTTTGCGCCAGAGGTCGCGCTTGATCGCCAGATTCTCGGTGACGGCTTCGATCACCCAGTCGCAATCGGCGATCTTGGGCAGATCGTCGTCAAAGTTGCCGGGTTGGATGAGCGGAGCGCCGGCATCGGTGAAGAATCCGCCGGGCCGCTGTTTGGCGGCATTCTCGATGCCCTTGAGGGCGGCTGCGTTGCGGTTGGGCTGGCCGGGCACAACGATATCCAGGAGCAGCGAGGGGATGCCGGCATTTGCAAAGTGGGCGGCGATGCGCGCACCCATCGTTCCTGCGCCGAGTACGGCGGCGCGTCGTATGGTTTTCATTTAGGAGTCCTTGACGATTATATCGAAGGCGCCGCGGCAGGCCGGCTGGGAGCCTGCCCTTGCAGGTGGGGCGAAACAACTGCACGTACTTTATGGTCTATAGGCCAGTGACCCACAAAATGATCAGGCGCAGGCCTGCCGGCGCCGAGGTTGTGCCTGCGGGCGGTGTGCATTTCCGGGTTTGGGCGCCGGAACGCAAGAGCGTCGACGTGGAGACCTCCGGCAGCTTTTTCCCACTAGAGCGGGAGGCGGACGGCTACTTCTCCGGGCTAATGGCGGGGGCCGCGGCGGGAACGCTTTACAAGTACCGGCTGGATGGGGGCGATTCGTTTCCAGACCCGGCGTCGCTGTTTCAGCCTGAGGGACCGCACGCTTTTTCGGAGGTGATCGACGCATCGTCATTCGAGTGGCACGATCGCGAATGGCGCGGCGCTGCGATACCGGGGCAGATCCTGTATGAAATGCACATCGGCACCTTCACTCAAGAAGGGACCTGGGCGGCGGCGATTCGGGAATTGAAGCCGCTGCGAGAAGTGGGCGTCACGGTGCTGGAAGTGCTGCCGGTGGCTGAATTCCCGGGGCAATTTGGATGGGGCTACGACGGCGTACATCCGTTCGCGACCACGCGACTGTATGGGCGTCCGGACGATTTCCGGCGATTCGTGGATGAGGCCCACGCGCTGGGGCTGGCGGTGATCCTGGATGTGGTTTATAACCACCTGGGACCGGACGGCAATTACTTCAAGCTATTTTCGCCGCACTACTTTACAGCGAAACACGAAACCGACTGGGGTGAAGCGATTAACTTTTACGGCGAGCACAGCGGGCCGGTCCGCGAGTTCTTCCTTGCGAATGCCCGCTACTGGATCGAAGAATTTCATCTGGACGGATTGCGTCTCGATGCTACCCAGAGTATCCATGACGAATCGGAAGACCATATTATCGGTGCGATCGTCCGCGAAGTGCGGCGGGCGGCCGGCAAGCGCTCCACCATTCTTATCGGCGAAAACGAGCCGCAGCATGAAGAATTGACCCGCCCGCTGGATCAGGGAGGCCATGGCCTGGACGCGCTCTGGAATGACGATCTGCATCACAGCGCCATGGTTCGGCTGACGGGACGCAATGAGGCCTATTACACCGATTACCTGGGCCAGCCGCAGGAATTCATATCGGCGGCCAAGTATGGATTTCTCTACCAGGGCCAGTGGTACAAGTGGCAGCACCAGCGGCGGGGAATGCTCGCCTTTGACCGGCCGCCCCAGGCATTCGTCACGTTCATCCAGAATCATGACCAGCTGGCCAACTCGGCGCGCGGGCAGCGGGCGCACCAGTTGACAAGTCCGGGATTGTACAAATCCATAACCGCCCTGCTGCTGCTGATGCCGGGCACTCCGATGCTGTTCCAGGGTCAGGAATTTGCCGCGTCCAGCCCGTTTCTCTATTTCGCCGATCATAAGCCGGAGATGGCCGAGCTGGTGAAGGATGGGCGGCGCAGATTCCTGGCGCAGTTCCGCAGCCTGGCGCTGCCGGAGATGTGGAACACCTTCGCCGATCCAGCCGATGCGGATACGTTTCGCCGTTCGAAGCTCGATCATTCCGAGCGCGCGCGTCATCGGGAAATCTGGACGCTGCATCGCGATCTGCTGAGGCTGCGGCGGGAGGAGCCGGCGCTGGCCGCGCAGAAACCGCGCGGGGTGGATGGCGCGGTGCTTTCCACCGAGGCGCTGGTGTTGCGCTTCTTTGGCGAGAAGCACCCGGATGACCGTCTGCTGGTGGTGAACTTCGGCGTGGACCTGCACCTTCACCCGGCTCCCGAGCCGCTGCTCGCGCCGCCGCTCAAGATGGAATGGGATGTCCTTTGGTCGTCGGAGGCGGTGGAGTACGGCGGCATCGGTATTCCCCAGCTTGATACCGTGAACAACTGGATGATTCCTGGCCAGGCCGCTGTGCTCTTGAAGCCGGGCCCGCGAGTCCGCACGCCCTATCAGGGTTGACCACCATGCCTGGCATTGTTCGACGAATCAACTGGCCCGCTGGACACGCTTCCGCCGAAGCGGGGGACTTGCTGACTCGCGAATGGCTGGTGACCAACGGACTGGGCGGTTATGCGTCGGGCACCGTGGGCGGCGTGATCACACGCGGATTTCACGGCTACTTGATCGCGGCGCTGCCGGCTCCGCTGGGCCGCATGATGATGCTCAACGATCTGGTGGAGCAGCTCAAGTTTCCCGATGGACACACAGTGCAAATGGGCGGCGAGGAGCTCGCTCAGAGCCCGCTGCGTCTGCATGCCGCGGATTTTCTGGCCGAATTTCGCCTGGATATGGGCGTTCCGGTCTGGCGTTATAGGGTGAACGGCTTCGTGCTGGAAAAAAGCCTCATGCTGCCGCACCGGCAGAACACCGTTTATATCAATTACCGGATTCTGGATGGCGACGGAAGCGTTCGCCTCACGGTGCGCCCGTCGCTGAATATCCGGCCGCATGAAGCGCCGGTGAGCTCGCCCATTCAGACGCCCTACACGCTGACCGTGTTCGAGGATCAGTACGAAATCATCTCCAGCCCGAGCATTCCGGCGCTGCGGATGCTGCTCTACGGCGCCGGCAGCTCCCTGATGATTGACCGGATGAGGATCCAGGAAATCGTCTACCGCATCGAGGAGAGCCGTGGTTACGCGGCCCGCGGGGATCTATGGAGTCCGGGCTACTTTCAAGTTGAGCTGGTGAAGGGACGCGATGCCACGCTGGTGGCTTCCACCGAGCCGTGGGAAATGATTCGCGCACTGTCGCCGGCGGAGGCCTTGACTGCCGAGTATGACCGGCGTTCGCGCCTTATGGGCGAGGCGGGCTCCGTTGCGCGCGACGATACCGCGGGGGAATTGGTGCTGGCAGCCGATCAGTTCGTGATTCGCCCGGCCGGGCGGCTGGAGGATACGGCGCGCGCCCAGGCGGCGGGCGATGAAGTGCGCACCATCATCGCGGGCTACCACTGGTTCACCGACTGGGGCCGCGACACGATGATCAGCCTGGAAGGGCTCACGCTTACTACCCGGCGTTACACAGAAGCCTCTTACATCTTGCGCACCTTCACGCATTTCATCCGCGATGGCCTGATTCCGAATATGTTTCCGGAAGGCCACAAGGAAGGGCTGTATCATACCGCCGATGCCACCGTTTGGTTCTTCCACGCCATTGACCGGTACCTGGAAATAACCGGCGACCGCGCCATTTTGCGGCTGGCGCTGCCCAAGCTGCTGGACATTGTGGATCACCATCTGCGCGGCACTCAGTTCAATATCCATGTGGATCCGCGGGATGGACTGCTGGTGCAGGGAGCGCCCGGATACCAGCTCACCTGGATGGACGCCAAGGTAGACGATTGGGTGGTGACTCCCCGCCGCGGCAAAGCCGTGGAAATTAATGCGCTGTGGTACAACGCGCTGAAGCTGCTGGCCAAGTGGGTGCGCGAGGAGCAGCGTGAGGATGCGGCGGCGCCGCTGGAGGAGCACGCCCGAAAGGTTCGGGAGTCATTCAACCGGCGCTTCTGGAATCCGGCCACCGCCTGCTTGTTCGATGTGGTGGACACTGAAAAGGGCGGCGACGATCCGGCCTGCCGCCCGAATCAACTGCTGTCGATTTCGCTGAAGCATCCGGTGCTGGATCAAGAGCACTGGAAAGCGGTAGTGGATGTGTGCGAGCGGAAGCTGGTAACGCCGGTGGGACTACGCTCGCTTTCGCCGGACTCGCCGGATTACAAACCCAAATACGATGGCGATCTGCGGTCGCGCGACGCGGCCTATCATCAGGGCACTGTGTGGAGCTGGCTGATAGGGCCTTTCATAGACGCCTGGTTGAAGGTGCATCCCGGCGATCTAAGCGGGGCGCGCGCGTTTCTGGACGGCTTCACGGGCCACTTGAGCGAAGCCGCCATCGGATCGATCAGCGAGATCTTCGACGCCGAGGCCCCTTACTCGCCGCGCGGATGCATCGCCCAAGCCTGGAGCGTGGCCGAGGTGCTGCGGTGTCTTATCAAGACGAGTCAAAATGCACCCGCATCCGCGATCGCCCCGGCAGTCGGCGATCTGGTGCATGCGGGCTAATTGGGCGGTTGCGAGCTGCGCTCGGTCGCTTTGCGGAGCTTGGGCTGCGGGCGATCGTTCCAGGTCTTTACGTCGGCCAGCAAGACATCAACCGCCTTTTCGATCTGCACGTCTTTGCCTGCCGCAAGCTGGCCC
>JAYTVY010000536.1:0-5270 GCA_043743755.1 Bryobacterales bacterium
CTCGCTCAGCAGACGGGAGAAGCTTACGACTTCAAAACCCAGTTGAATGCCTTTGTCACCATCCCGTTCTCGAAAATCACTCAGAACGTGCTGACCAAGGAAAGCATTCCGCACTCCATCCAGGGCGCCGAGATCGTAGTGCACGGCAATGAAGCCGACCGCCTTGCGGATCTGCTCAGCATAGAGACCCGCCGCACCATGACGCGCGGCGTGCTGAACCCGGTGGAGCCCGAGAGCCTGTCGATGATGCGCAAGATCATCGGCTCTTTGGTTGAGCCTGCACGCGGCGATCAGAAAATCTGTTTTACCGTGCCGGCCGCGCCGCTCGGGTCCGAGGATAACCTCACGTATCACGAAGCCACGCTGCGCCAGATTCTGGAAGAACTGGGCTACACGGTCAAGAGCATCAACGAAGGCCTTGCGGTAATCTATTCCGAGCTCGAGAGCTCCAACTTCACGGGCATCGGCATCAGCTGCGGCGGCGGTTTGTGCAACGTCTGTCTGGCGTATCTCTCCGTGCCGGTTGTCAGTTTTTCCATTCCCAAAGCCGGCGATTACATCGATAACAGCGCGGCATCCGTCACGGGCGAGCGCTCCAACCGCATCCGCATCGCCAAGGAAGATTCATTCCATTTCAACGGCTTCTTCGGCGACAAGCTGCACCAGGTGCTGGGCGTGTACTATGACGAGATGATCCAGGCGCTGGTGCAGGGCTTGAAGGAATCGCTGGCCGGCGCACGGAACATCCCCAAAGGCGGCCGCCCCATCCCATTGGTGCTCAGTGGAGGAACCGCGCTGCCACAGGGCTTCCGCGACCGTTTCGAAAAGGTAGTCCGCGAGCAGGATCTTCCCATCGCCTTCTCCGAGATCCGCATGGCGTCAGACCCCCTGCACACCGCCGCGCACGGCGCTTTGGTCGCCGCTCTCAGCGATTAGCAGCCGCCCTACTTCACCGAAATCGTCGGCCCCGCCGGACTGCTGGCGCTCCCGATCGTCACACTCACCGGCACGGCATTCCCCGCCGAAACCGTGGCCGGAATCCTCGCATTGATCTGCAGCACGCCCGCGATCAGACTCGGAGCCTCGCCGGCATATAAGACTTCCGCCGTCTGCCCGCCAATCGTCACCGTCACCTTCTGCGTCAGCAACACCAGCCCTCCGGTGACGCTTCCCGTCACCCCCGCCGGATTCGTCTGGCCTTCACCGGTCCCGAACAGCGTAATCACCGACCCGCGCGGCGCGGGCGTCGACGGCTGATTGAGCGTATTATCCTGGTTCAGCGCCGCGGCCTGACCCAGCCCGTTCGACGTTAGCGTGAAAAATCCGGGATTCGCCGCCGTCACCGCCAGCGTTATCTGATTCGACGCCACGCCCTGATGGATCACCTGCATCGCGGTTTGACTCTTGCCCGCCACTTCGTACGGAACCACCGCGCTCACCTGGTTACGCGTGACATAGACCAGCGGCGCCGCCACGCCGTCAAACAGGATATGCGTGGTCCCCAGATTGGTGCGCACAAAGCCTTTCGCGTCCAACTGAAGCGTGGTCAAACTGGGCGGCCCAATCTCGGTCCCGAAGATGGTCACAATTTCGCCCGGCGTAACGGCTCCCCCGGCGAAGCTGGCGGCATTGACTACACCGGCCACCGATATCTGCGGTGTCGCCACCGTGGCATCCGTCCTCGCAATGCGCGCCACGAAAGCATCGCCGCTTCCGCCGCCGAATTGAAGCTGCGGCGCTCCGATGGTCACGGGAAATCCCAGCCCCACCGTCCCCGCGACATAGAAGGCGCTTCCGCGGTCCACCGCCGCGGACAGCCCCTGATCCAAGGCCGGACCTCCCAGAAAAGTCGAATAGGCCAGCGTCGCGGTCCCGGGATCGATCACCGAGAAAAATGCGTCCGAGTCGCCGCCGGACGCGGTCTGCAGGGCGTCCGGAGTCACTGGAAAATCCGTGGAGCGCGTTGCACCGGCTATTCCGATACGATTCGAGGAGTCTATCGCCAGTCCCCACACGTCGTCGTCTCCCGATCCGCCCAGGTACGTCGAGTACACCACATGCCCGCCGTCGGCCGACAGCACCGTGACGAATCCGTCCCTGCCGCCTTTCAGAGCTTGTTGAAAACCGTTTCCGCTTAAAGGAAAATCCGTGGAGTCCGTGCTGCCGCCCGCCACTACGTTTCCAAAGTTGTCGAAGCGAACGCTGTGAACCGCATCGCTTCCCGTGCCCCCCAGGAATGAGGACCACAATCCAGCGCCCATATTGTTGATCAAGATCACGAATCCGTCCGTCGGGCCGCCGGCAAAAGTCGCCTGAGCGGCGCCGGTGGGAGTTTTGAAATCCGTCGACGAAGTCTCACCGCCCACCACCGCCGTGCCGTCTGAAAATAACGAAAGACGGCAGGCCGTGACATCGCGGCCCGACCCGCCGATATACGTGCTGTACACCAGTTTCGAGGCATCCGGCGCCAGACCGGCCACGAAGATGTCCGAATCGCCGCCGCCGTACGTTGCCTGGAAAACATTCGGTCCCGAGCGTGGAAAATCCGTGGAGCTGGTATTGCCGCTGACGTAGATGTTGCCCGCGGAATCGAGCCCAATACCCCATCCGTCGTCGCTTGCGCTGCCTCCCAGATAGGTGGAGATCTGGATCGCGCCCGTGCTGTCCAGCTTGGTGATGAACGCGTCACTCGATCCGTTGAGCGCGCTCTGAATGACGCCGGAAGTAGTCGGAAACTGCGTTGACGTCGTGGACCCGATCACGTAAATGCTGCCCTGCGTGCCGGGCGCCAGATTGCGCCCGATGTCATCGCCTTCGCCGCCAAAAAAGGTGGAGTAGACCACCGTATGCCCGTCGCGGCTGAAATGCATGACGAAAACGTCCTTCTTTGCCGGATGCGCGCCGGCCGCCTTGGGAGCGGGGAAATCGGCGGAATCCGTGGACCCGGTGATGTACGGCGTGCTGTCGGCATCCACGGCTACGCCATTCGCGACGTCGAGTCCGCTGCCGCCGGCGATGGTCGAATAGCTCAGCACGGGATCGATAATTAGCGAACGCGAATGGTCATACGCGCCGATCCGGAAAGCCACCAGATTGCCCCGCGAGATGCGGTAGCCGCCTGAAACCGGCATGCGGCGTCCATGATCGAGTTGATAGATCACCGGCTTCCGCTGCACCAGTTCGCCGCCGGGCAGCTGCAGAACCAGATCGCCGCCCTCATTCAGACGCAGCCGCTCCACTCCGCCCATCCGCAAACGAATTGCCCCGGTATCATGCCGCGGCAGAATCTCGAAATCGTACTCCAGCCTGCTCGGATCGCCGTAAAGACGCACTCCGATTCCCGGCCACACCTCGCGGGCGCGAACCGACGCGTATCGCGGAACCCCCGTGATCGCCTCGCGGCCGTGATAGTAATTGCTGATTCCAGGCAGGCGGTCCTCGCCCACGAACGCGCTGTTTCTTCCGCCCTCGAACCGCATTCGAACAGTCCCCTCGCGCGCGCGCAAGGTTGCCTCGTGCGCATTCAGGAACAACATGTAGCCGGGCGCGCGGGCAATAAACGCGGCGCGAGGGTCCGTTTGGCCGCGGTTAGGCTCAAATGCGAGCGGCATTCCGGCCCACAATCCACCAGCGGCGAGCAAAGCCAGGATGAATTTCATGGTTGGTAAGACGTGAACAATCTTAACATCCGCGGTACGGCGGGCCCCCCGGCCCGCAGCCAGCCCCCCGGCTGGCCATTACACTAATTACAGGATGCCCCTGGTCCCCCCTTATATCGAATCCCTTCGCCCCTACGAAGCCGGACGCAGCATCGAAGATGTCCAGCGCGAATACGGCCTGACCAACGTCGCCAAGCTCGCCTCAAACGAAAATCCGCTTGGCGCATCCCCGTTCGCCCTCACCGAGTTAGCCCGCGCCCTGGGCCGCTTGAATCTCTACCCCAACGCCGGCCTTGACTTGCGCCGTGTACTGGCCGAAACCTTCGATCTCAAGCTGGAAAACGTAATCGCCGGCAGCGGCTCGGAAGGCATCATGTCCAACATCATTCGCGCGTTCCTGTGCGATGAGGACGAGGTGCTCACCACCGAAGCCGCCTTCATCGGCTTCCAGGTCCTCGCGAAATCGCGCGGCGTGGCCTACCGCACCGTGCCCTACCGCGACTGGCATTACGATCTGCCCGCGTTGGCGCGCGCCATCACCGAGCGCACCAAAATCATTTATCTCGCGAACCCCAACAATCCCACCGGCACCATCTTCACCCGCCAGGAGTTTGACGCGTTCTACGCGCACGTCCCCGAGCGCGTCCTGATCATCCTGGACGAAGCCTACTTTGAGTACGCCAAGGACAACCCTCGCTACCCCGACTCGATGCATTACCGTTACGACAACGTAATCACGCTCCGGACATTCTCAAAGATCTATGGCCTCGCCGGCGTGCGCATCGGATACGGCTTCGCGCATGAGGAGCTGATCGCCAATCTTCTGAAGGTCAAGCTGCCGTTCGAGCCCAGCACGCCCGCCCAAGCCGCGGGAATCGGCGCGCTGTCGGACAAGGAATTCCTGCACCGCTCGCTGGAGCTGAACGCTCGCGGGCTGAAGACGCTCACCCGTGGCTTGCGCGAGCTCGGCATCGCGGTGGTGCCCTCGGAAGCGAATTTCGTGATGGCCCCGCTGGCGAACGAAGCGCAAGCGTCGCAGCTTACCGAAGATCTGCTGCGCCAGGGCGTGATCGTCCGCCCCTTGAAAAGTTTCGGATTGCCGCACTGCCTAAGAATATCCACCGGCACGGATGCGGAGAATGACCGCTGCGTCGAATCAATCCAGAAGGCGTGGCGTAGCGCAGGGTCATGCCCCGCTACAATCGTAAGCAGTGGGGCATAACTCAGGAGCATAGCGTCATGACGCACGTAGACGAAGTTTCCGCGGAACACCAATCAAAAAAAGATTTTCTCCCCCTCAACGGAACCGATCACGTCCAGTTCTATGTCGGCAACGCGCGGCAGTCGGCGCACTTTTACCGCTCGGCCTTCGGATTCCGCCTTACGGCTTATCGCGGGCCGGAAACCGGGACTCGCGATCGTGTGTCGTATGTTCTGGAACAGGGCAAGGTGCGGCTGGTGCTCACCACTCCGCTACAGCCCGATAGCCCCATCGCCGATCACATCCTGCGCCACGGCGACGGCGTGCATGAGATCGCCCTGTGGGTGGACGATGCCGCGCAGGCGTGGAGCGAGACCACGCGGCGTGGTGCGCACAGCCTCCAGGCGCCC